>DATGIN010000036.1:0-5079 GCA_035295705.1 Caulobacteraceae bacterium | reverse complement strand
GCTGCTCAACCCGGTCGTCCACGGCGATACGCTCTACGCCTACTCCGAGGTGCTCAGCGCCGAGCCGTCGCCGGAGCGTCAGGACGCAGGCGTGGTCACGTTCCGCCACTGGGGCGTCAACCAGGACGACAAGGTGGTGTTCGAGGGCGAGCGCACCATGCTGATCAAGCGCCGCAGCCACTGGGGCGACAAGTGAGCGGCCCGCTCGCCGGTCTGAAGGTCCTGGACTTCACCCAGGCGCTGGCCGGCCCGTTCTGCACCCAGCAGCTGGCCGACCTCGGCGCGGAGGTGGTCAAGGTCGAGGGGCTCGAGGGCGGCGACCTCACCCGCGGAACCGGCCCCTTCCACGAGGCCGATCCCGAGCATCGCTATTCCGGCTACTTCCAGTCGATAAACCGCGGCAAGCGCAGCATCGCCGTCGACCTGAAGACGGCCGAGGGCGTGGCGCTCATCAAGCGGCTGGTCACAGACTTCGACGTGGTGGTCGAGAACTTCCGCGTCGGGGTCATGGATCGGCTCGGCCTCTCCTACGAGACGCTGGCCGCGCTCAATCCCAGGCTTGTCTACGCCGCCGTGCGCGGGTTCGGCGATCCGCGCACCGGAAAGAGCCCCTACGTCGAATGGCCGGCCTACGACGTGGTGGCGCAGGCGATGGGCGGCATGATGGGGATAACGGGGCTGGCCGGCGGCCAGCCGATCAAGATCGGGCCGGGCGTCGGGGATACGATTCCGGCGCTCTACGCCGCGCTCGGGATCGTCAGCGCCGTGCTGCACGCGCGCGAGAGCGGCGAGGGCCAGTTCCTCGACGTGGCCATGACGGACGCGGTGCTTGGGGTCTGCGAGCGCATCGTGCACCAGCACTCGTTCGGACATCTGACCCCGGGGCCGGAGGGCAACCATCACCCGTTCCTGCTGCCGTTCGGGGTCTATCCCGCACGGGACGGCTTCGTCGCCATCGCCTGCCCGGGCGACGCCTTCTTCCGGCCGCTGATGGCGGCGCTGGGGGCGGAGGCGATGCTCGCCGAGCCGGAGTTCGCCAACCCGAAGGCGCGCCTCGCCAACCGTGCGCACGTCATCGAGCGCCTGTCCAAGCTCACCGGCGGCTTCACCAAGGCCGAGCTGCAACAGCGGCTGGGCGGCGTCGTCCCGTTCGGCCCGGTCATGACCATCGACGAGATCGCCGCCGACGCCCATTTCGCCGCCCGCGGCATGCTGGCCGAGATCGAGGTTCCTGGCCTGCCCGAGCCGATGCGGATCGCCGGCCAGCCGATCAAGTTCGCCAAGACGCCGGCGGCGATCCGCCGCCGCGCGCCGGAGCTCGGGGCCGATACGCGCGACGTGCTCCGCGCGCATGCCATCGATGACGCCGCGATCGCCGCGCTCGCCGAGGCCGGCGCCATTCGAAGGGACGCCTGATGACCAACCGCCCGATGCGGCTTCGCCGCTCGCAGCTTTCCGTGCCCGGCATCAGCGAGAAGATGATCGCCAAAGGCGCCGAGTCCGCCGCCGACCATGTGTTCCTCGACCTCGAGGACGCCGTCGCGCCCTCGCAGAAGCGGGCGGCGCGCAAGACCATCGTTGCGGGACTGAACGAGCTCGACTGGGGCCGCAAGACGCGCTGCGTGCGCGTGAACGATGTGACCACCGAGTGGTGCTTCGAAGACGTGATCGAGGTGGTCGAGGGGGCGGGCAAGAACCTCGACACGATCATGCTGACCAAGGCGACGCGCGCCGCCGACGTGCAGTTCGTCGAGCTGCTGCTCAACCAGCTGGAAGCGAAGCTCAAGCTCGAGCGGCCGATCGGCATCGAGGTGCTGATCGAGGAGGCCGCCGGCCTGCAGCACGTCGAGGAGATCGCCGCCTCGTCGCCCCGGCTCGAGGCGCTCATCTTCGGGATGGGCGACTACTCCGCCTCCCAGCAGATGAACCTGCGCGGCTGGGGCAGCGACGGCTACCCCGGCGACATCTTCCACTACCCGCGCTTCCGCATCACCATGGCCGCCCGTGCGGCTGGGCTCGACCCCATCGACGGGCCGTTCGCCAACTTCCGCGACGAGGACGGCTACCGCCGCGAGGCGAAACGCGCCCACATGCTGGGCATGGCCGGCAAGTGGGCCATCCACCCGGCGCAGATCGCGCCGGCGCTCGAGACCTTCTCGCCGGGCGCCGACGAGGTGGCGCGCGCCCGCGAGCTGGCCGCCGCCTACGACAAGGCGCTGGCCGAGGGCCTGGGCTCCGTCAACGTGAACGGGACGATGGTCGATGCGGCGTCGATCCGCATCGTGATGAACACCGTGCGCAAGGCCGAGCTGATCGGCATGTGAGGAGGCCTTTTTCCATGGCCGACGACGCAACCACCCTGGACGCCGCTGCCGAAGGCTATCTCACGCCCGAGCGGATCATGATGCGCGACGTGGCGCGCCAGTTCACGCGCGACGAGGTGCTGCCGGTCGCCAACGCGCTCGATCCGGTCAAGGGCGACATTCCGCGCGAGCTGATCGACAAGATGGGCGAGCTCGGCTTCTTCGGCATCCTGATTCCGGAGGAGTACGGGGGCCTGGGTCTCGGCGCGTTCGAGTACTGCCTGGTGGCGGAGGAGCTGGCCCGCGGCTGGATGAGCGTCGCCTCCATCATCGCGCGCGGGAACTCGTTCTACCGCTCGATCCCCGGCAAGGACGACGCGGATCGCAGGCGCAAGATCGAGCTGATGGCGAAGGGCCAGTACCTGGGCGCCGCCGCGCTCTCCGAGCCCGGGGTCGGCTCCGACCTCGGCAGCGTCCAGTGCCGCGCGCGGCGCGAGGGCGACGAGTGGGTGCTGAACGGCTCGAAGTACTGGTGCACGTTCGCCGACGGAGCCGACTACATCAGCGTGCTCTGCCGCATCGACGACCCTTCCGCGCCGGGCGGGCGGGCCGGAACGACCTCGGTCTCGGTCGAAAAGCCCAAGGGCGAGCTGCCAAAGGGCGTCACCGGCAGCCCGATCCCCAAGATCGGCTACTTCGGCTGGCGCACCTGGGAGCTGCACTTCGACAATGTGCGCGTCCCGCATCGGCCGATCGGAACCGGCAATCCGGAGGCGGGGAGGGCGGTGCAGGGCGTCGCCTTCGGGCTCGGGCTCGCCCGCGCGCACACGGCGGCGCGCTCGATCGGCCTCGCCCAGGGCGCGCTCGAGGACGCCATAGCCTACGCCAAGGAGCGGGTGCAGTTCGGCCAGCCGATCAGCGACTTTCAGGCCATCCGCTTCAGGCTCGCCAGCATGGCGACCGAGATCCAGGCGGCGCGTCAGCTGATGTACTACTGCTGCTCGGAGATCGACGCCGGCCGCGCCGGGCGGGTCGAGACCTCGATGGTCAAGCTTTTCGCCTCCGAGATGGCCGAGCGGGTGACGTCGGATGCCCTGCAGATCTTCGGCGGCGCCGGCTACACCACGCTCTATCCGATCGAGCGCTACTGGCGCGACGCGCGCCTGACCAAGATCTTCGAAGGCACCAGCGAGATCCAGCAGCGCATCATCGCCGACGCCCTGCTCGGCAAGCCGACGATCCGCGGCTCGAACTAGGCCGCCGTCCAATGCTCAAGGTGTGGGGGCGCAGGAACTCGCTCAATGTCCAGAAGGTCATGTGGCTGGTGGGCGAGCTTGACTTGCAACACGAGCACGTCTCGGTCGGCGGGCCGTTCGGCGGCCTTCGCGATCCGGGCTTCGGCGCCCTGAACCCGAACCGCCTCGTGCCCGTGATCGAGGACGACGGCTTCGTGGCCTGGGAGTCGCACAGCATCGTCCGCTACCTGGCCGCGCGCTACGGCGGCGAGGCGTGGTGGCCCTCCGACGCAGCCGAGCGCACGCTTTCGGACCGCTGGATGGATTGGTGCCTGGCCCATTGGCAGCCGGCGTTCCTGACCGGCGTGTTCTGGGGCCTCTACCGGACGCCGGAAGCGCAGCGCGACTGGGTCGCGATCCGCCGCAGCGTTGAGCAGTCCGCGGAGTTGATGATGATCGTCGAGGGCCAGCTGAGCGGCCGGCCGTTCCTGACCGGCGAGCGCCTCGCCATCGGCGACATCCCGGTTGGGGCGTCGCTGTTCCGCTACTTCGCGATGGACATCGAGCGGCCGTGGCTGCCCAATGTGGAGGCTTGGTATGCGCGTTTGACCGAGCGGCCAGCCTACCGCGAGCACGTCATGGTGCCGTTCGACGATCTGAAAGGGCGGCTCGCCTTCTAGGCCGAAAGCTCGGTCGGTGCAGCGCAAGGAGGCTGAAATGAGCGAAATGGCTGTTGAAGCGGAGGCGGCCGCGCCTGCCCGATCCCTGACCTCGGCGCTGGCCCATCGCCTCTCGCGCATGAGCCTCCAGGCGACGACGCCTGAGGCGATCACGGTCGCCAAGCAGTGCATCCTCGACTGGTTGGGCGTTGCGCTGGCCGGGCGCAACGCGCCTCTGGTCGACATCCTGGTCGACGAGCTTGCGCCGGCCGATGCCGCGGATGGCGCGAGCCTCGTAGGGCGCGGGCGCCGCGCGCGGATCGACGATGCGGTGCTGATCAACGGCGCGATGGGTCACGCGCTCGATTTCGACGACGTCATCATGCCGATGGGCCATCCGACCGCCCCCGTGGCGCCCGTCGCCCTCTCGCTGGCCGAGCACCGGGGCGCGTCGGGCGGCGAGGCGCTGATGGCCTACATCGCCGGCGTGGAAGCCGAGTGCCGCATCGCGCGCCTGGTCGGCCCCTCTCACTACGCGAAGGGCTGGCACGCGACGGCGACGCTCGGGACCTTCGGCGCCGCGATGGCCGCTGCGCGCCTCCTCGGCCTCGAGGACGAAGCCCTCGAACACGCCTTCGGCATCGCCGGCACGCAGGCCGCGGGCCTGAAGAGCGTGTTCGGGACGATGTCCAAGCCGCTTCATCCCGGGAAGGCGGCCGCGAACGGCCTGCTCGCGGCCCGCCTGGCGGCGCGCGGCTTCACCAGCGACGTCGACATCCTGAGCTCGAAGCAGGGGTTCACCGACACCCAATCCAGCACGGCCAATCCTGACGCCGCGCTCGAGCAGCGCGCGCAGCCCTGGGTCGTCGATGCGCTCTTCAA
>DATGIN010000035.1:0-34389 GCA_035295705.1 Caulobacteraceae bacterium | reverse complement strand
AGCCTTCCTCGGTGTGGAACAGGTTCGTCCCGCAGATCGGGCAGAAGCGAAAGCGGAACCGGGCGCCCTGGTCGCCCGTGCGCACGTACTCGCTCGCGCGGCCCGTCACCTTGTAGGGGGCTGCGAAGGCGGCCAGCGCCGCAAACACGCTGCCCGTCCGCCGCTGACAGGCGCGGCAGTGGCAGACGCCGACGCCGCGCGGCTCGCCCTCGAGCTCGATGCTCAGCTGTCCGCAGGCGCAGGAGGCGGTGCGAGAAGCCATGGGCGCCACGTTAGTCCGGCGCGGGCGAAGGCGACAGCCGGCCGCCGATCCGCTAGGACCGGGGCGGTGGCAGAGCCCTACGACATCGTCATCCGCAATGGCCGCGTGCTCGACGGGCATGGCAACCCCTGGGTCCGCGCCGACATCGGCATCCGCGACGGGCGCCTGGCCAAGATCGGCCGTGTGACAGGGCCGGCGACCCGCGAGATCGACGCGGCCGACCGGTACGTGACTCCCGGCTGGATCGACATGATGGACCAGTCGGGCTGGGCGCTTCGCCGCAACGGCCTCGCCGAAAGCAAGCTCCGGCAGGGGGTGACGACGCTGATCGCCGGCGAAAGCGGCGCGCCGGCCCCGTCGGGGAAGCTCGCGGCCTGGTTCGATCGCCTGGCGGAGAAGGGGATATCGCCCAACTTCGGCACCTACTACGGCGCCGCGCAGGCCCGCGTCGAAGTGATGGGCGACGTGGATGGCCGGCCGACGCCCGAACAGCTCGACCGCATGCGGGCGCACGTCGCCGAGGCGATGGAGACGGGCGCCTTCGGCATCGCGACGGCGCTGATCTATCCGCCCGACAGCTTCCAGACCACCGACGATCTCGTCGCGTTGAGCGAGGTCGCGGCCCGCTATGGCGGCATCTACGCCAGCCACATGCGCGACGAGAGCGCCGCGCTGTTGGAGGGCATAGCGGAGTCGATCGAGATCGGCCGCCGCGCCAGGATCCAGGTCGAGATCTTCCACTTCAAGGCCGCATACGCCGAGGGCTGGGGGAAGTTGACCCGCCAGGCGGGGGAGATGATCGAGGCGGCGCGCGCGGCGGGCGTCAACATCGCCGCCGACATGTACGTCTACGCCGCCGGCGGCACCGGCGTGGACATCACCACGCCGAACTGGGTCTGGGCCGAGGGGCGCGCGGCGGGGCTCGAGCGGCTGAAGGACCCGGCCGTCCGCGCGCGTATCAAGGCGGAGGTCGCCGAGGGCTCCCAGCCCGGTTGGTCCAATCTCGTGCACGCCGCGGGCGGCTGGGAGCGCGTTGTCCTGGTCAATGCGCACAGCGAGGCGTTCGACCGCTTCCAGCTGAAGAGCCTGGCGGCGATCGGCGAGGCGCTCGGCCGCGATCCCAGCGAGGTGGCCTGCGACATCATCCTGGCGGCGCCGGACAAGCGGCCGACGGCGCTCTACTTCCTGATGAGCGAGCCCGACATCGAGGAAGCGCTCCGCTTTCCCTGGATGTCGATCGGCAGCGACGCCGACGCCAGCCCCGGGCCGGGCGAAACGGGGCCGCTGGGCATGCCGCATCCGCGCGCGTTCGGAAACCACCCGCGGGTGATCGCCGAATATGTAAAGGCGCGCGGTGTGCTCAGCCTCGAGGACGCCGTGCGCAAGATGACGTCATGGCCCGCGACCCGCATGGGACTGAACGACCGCGGCAGCCTGCGCGAGGGGCTGTGGGCCGACGTGACGATCTTCGACTACGAGCGCATCGCCGATCGCGCCACGTACGAGAACCCCACTGCCTATCCGGAAGGGATCGACTACGTGCTGGTCAACGGGGCGCTGGTGATCGACGAAGGCCGCCACACGGGCGCAAAGCCCGGCCACGTGCTCCGCGGCCCCGGCTGGACCGGCGCCGCCTGACGGGGCTCAGCCGCCGCCCCACACGGCCGCATCGCAGTGGATGTAACCGTCCTCGTAGCGCACTGGGGGGTCGCGGTCGCGGGCCAGCAACAGCGGGCCATCAAGATCCACGACATCGCACAGCTGGCCCACCACGAACGACGGCGCCATGGCGAGCGAGGTGCCGCTCATGTTGCCGACCATGACCTTCAGGCCCCGACGTCTGGCCTCGTGCGCCATCATCAGCGCCTCGGTCAGCCCGCCGCACTTGTCGAGCTTGATGTTCATCACCTGGAAACGGCCGACCAGGTCGGCGATCCCATCCAGGCCCTGCACGCTCTCGTCGGCGGCCAGGGGGATGGGGCTGTCGAACCCATCCAGCTCCGCCTCGGCGCCGATCGGCAGCGGCTGCTCGATCAGCTTCACGTCGGCGCGGACGAGGGCCGGCAGGAGCGCGCGAAGCGACGCCGGCGAGAAGCCCTGGTTCGCATCGACCGCCAGCCAGACGTCGGGACACGCGCCGCGCACCGCGGCCACGCGCGCCTCGTCGTCCGCATCGCCGATCAGCTTCAGCTTGATCGCGCGCGCGCCGGCGAAGGCCCGCGCGCCGGCCGCCATGGCCTCGGGCGTGTCGGCGCCGACGGTGCAGGTGGTCAGCAGCGGCCGCGGCGGCGCGTCAAGCGCCAGGCGCCAGACGGGCTCGCCGGCCCGCGCCGCTTCGAGCTCCCACAGCGCGCAGTCGATGGCGTTGCGCCCCCCGCCGGCCGGCATCGCTTCGCGCAGCGCCTCGCGCGTCACGCCGCCTTCGACGAGCTCGCGCGCCGCTTCGACCTCGGCCAGCACGCTCTTGGCGGTGTCGCCGCGATAGTAGACGCCGGCGCCTTCGCCGCGGCCGCGGCGGCGGCCGTCCGAGACTGTGACGGTGACGACGTCCGAGTGCTCGAACGTGAAGCCGGAGATGCGGAAGGGCGTCTTCAGCGGCCAGCGATCGATGGTCGCTTCGAGATTCAGTCGCTCGCCCATGCCGCGCTCTCTTGGAAGATCACGCCGGCCATTGGCGCAATCGGCAACACATTTTCAGATTTTGAAAATCGATCAAGCGCAATCGCGCGCGGCGCTAGCGGCGGATCACCCGCAGGCGCTCGGCGGGCTCGGCCTCGCCGCCGTCGTCGGCCTGCAGGGAATGCAGCAGCTGCGCCTCGGTCGCGGAGCATATCGACAGGACCTGGCACTTGCCCTTGTTGGCCTTGATGTAGGCATGGCCCATGCGGCTGTCGAAGAAGACGGAATCGCCGGCCTCGAGCCGGGTTGGCGCGTAGTGCTCGGAATAGAAGTCAACGGCGCCCTGGATGACCAGGGTGAACTCCTCGCCGGGGTGGCGGATCAGTTCGCCGAACGCCTCGAGCGAGGTCGCCAGCGGCTCGGCGATGATGGGGTTGAACCGCTTGTTCAAGAGGTCGGCGGCCGGATAGAGGTGCCGATAGTTTTCGGTGTCGATCCGCCGGCCCTCGCCCGCGCGCGTGATGATGCGCCGGCCTTGTGGCAGCGCGCCCGGTTGGTCGGTCAGTTCGGTCGCGAACAGCCGCGCGATGTCGATCTCGAGACCCTGCGCGATGCGCACCAGCTTGTCGTAGGAAAGCGAAAGCTTGTCGTTCTCGACCTTCGAGAGCGTCGAGACGGGAAGCCCGGTGCGGCGGCTGACCTCGGCCAGCGTCCAGTTGTGCTCGAGCCGGAGGCGCCGGAGCACGGCGCCGGGCTTGGCGACGGCAGGCTTGGGCGTCTTGGCCATCGATCGCTCCGCATCGGTCACGGGAGAGCGCAACCTTGCTCCCAGCCATAATGCCCGCCGAGAGCGGTTGTCGCCATGTCCAAGCGTCCGGCGCTGTTTCGTATTTCGCTAACTAGCAAAATACCGAAATTTCCCTTCGATGCAAGCGCGCCGCTCCGCGGCCCCGCCTCAGTAGGCGAGGCTGGGCTGCGCGAGGTGCAGGGAAAGGGCGAACCAGGCGAAGCCGACGCCGCCGAGCAGGATCAGCAGCGATGACGCCTTGCCCCACCAGCTGGAGGGTCCGCGCCAGACGACGAAGGCGTTCCAGGCCTCGAGCAGGACGCCCACCAGGCCAAGGATGCTCAGCGCCTTGCAGAAGACGAGCATCGGCGTGAGCGACGGGTCCGCGTTCAGCGCGCCGCCCAATAGCATCTGGAACATCACCGCGAACGCGCAGAAGGCGGCGAGCTGCAGGAATGCGCCAAGGCGGGCGAGCCGGTAGGTCAGCGCGCGGCCGCCGGCCAGCGGGAACTTCTGCGCGTAACGCCAGCGGATGAAGATCTGCAGCGGCCAGAGCGCCAGCGCCGCGAGCAGGATGAGGAGCGTGATGTAGAGCGCGGGCAGGTTCCAGCTTGCCTTCGCCCACCCGGGCACCGGCATGAACTCGAGCACCGGCGGCAGCTCGTCGCTCATGAAGCTCACCACCTTGCCGTCCTTCACCACCGCGGCGAGATGCCCGCCGGCGATGTCGACCCACTGATAGGGTCCGACCTCGCGCCAGGTCTCGGGGGCCCGCGCGGCGTCGACGAACGAGGAGACGGTGATCGTCCCGTCCGGCTTGGCGATGACCTTGGTCTGGCCAAGCAGGTTCAGCACCCGAAGCCAGCTCGAATCCGCGCGGCGGCTGGACCAGTACAGGCCCTGCATCAGCTTGGCGTCCTGCTTCGCGGTCGAGACCGTCGGCAGGCTGGGCGCCGGGGTCGGGAAGTAGCGATCCATGAAGTTGTGGAACAGCGACACGCGCAGCGGCTCGGCCGCGCCCTGCCGCCCGGGGCTGTTCATGGAGATGAAGAGGCCGACGTGCGCGCCCAGGATAAGGTGCAGGTCGGAGTGGAAGTAGTTGGTGTCGCCGCCGTGGCCGATGACGACCTGGCCGTTGCGGTCCTCGTGGTAGAAGCCGAGCGCGAACGCCGGCAGCGGCGGATCGAACTGCTTCTGCTGCGCATACATGACGCTCGGATTGTTCAGCAGCTTGTAGCCGTTATAGCTGCCTTGCAGATGCGCGATCATGAACCGCGCCATGTCGTCGCCGGTCGAGGTGAGGCTGCCGGCCGGCCCGACCGTGATCACCTCGAAGGGGTGCGGGGGCTTGTCGGCGGTGATGTAGCCCTTCGACATGTCCGGCGCGAGCGAGGCCGGCAGCGGCTGGTCGAAGGTCGAGTGCGTCATCCCGAGCGGGTCGAAGATGTGGCGCTTGACGTATGCGTCGAATGGCTCGCCGGAGACGCGCTGCACCATGTAGCCGGCCAGCGTCGCACCATAGTTCGAGTAGGCGACCACCGTCCCCGGCGGGAAGATGCGCTTGGGGACGTTGCGCTTGAGGAAGACCTCCAGGGACGGCATTTCGCTCGTCTTCGAGACGAACTCGTCGCGCAGCTGCTCCTCGAAGCCGGCCGAGTGCGTCATCAGCTGGCGCAGCGTGATCGGCTGGCCCTGGTAGGGCGGGATGGTGAAGTCGAGATAGCGGTTCACGTCGGTGTCGAGGTCGAGCTTGCCCGCCTCCACCTGCTGCATCACCGCGGTCCAGGTGAAGGTCTTGGAGACCGAGCCCGGCCGGAACAGCGTCCTCTGCGGATCGACGGGCGCCTTGGTCGCAACGTTGGAATAGCCGAAGCCGCGCTCGGTCAGCACCTGGCCGTCCTTGACCACCACGACGACCGCCCCGGCGATGCCGCCCGAAGCCAGCGCATACGGCATGAAGCCGTCGAGCCAGGTGTCGACGTCAGCCTTGGTCAGCTGCGCCGCGGGCTCCGGCGCCGTTGCGGCGGTCACGCCCGGCGCCAGCGGCCCTGCCGCCGGCGTCGGCGCGACGGGGCCCTGCGCGAGGGTCGGCGAGACGCCGAATGCGAGCGCCAGCAGGGCTGCCGCGATCGACTTCAACCGCATCGGGACGTCTCCCCCTTCAGGTGTTTTGCTGCGATGGCCGGCCCCTTCCGAGGAGCCGGCCCGAAGCATCATGCGCCTAGTTGCAGATTGTGCACATTAATTTTCAGAAATGGATACAGCCGGCCTAGTACCGTGCGGTGAGCGTGACGCCGACCGTTCGCGGCTGGATGACGATCACCGACTGGCCGACGTAGGCCGCGCTGAGCGCGCCGCCGAGAGAGCTGATGCCTCGCACGTCGCCGAGGTTCTTGCCGAACACCTCGACCGTCCACATCCGGCCCACGTTCACGCCGGCGCGCAAGTCCCAGGTGTTGTAGTTCGGCAAGGCGACCTGACCGATCGAGCCGCTGAAGCTCGACTTGCGGTCGCCGATATAGGTCCAGGTCGCGCCGACGAAGGCGTCCAGGTCGCCGTTGATCGGCCAGGTGTAGGCCCCATCCAGCGTGCCGGACCACTTGGGGGTGAACGGCAGGGGATCGCCGGACTTGCCGCCCAGGAGCGCGTTGGTGGGCGTGGTGAGTCGGGCGTCGATGTAGGCGCCGTTCGCGCTCAGCGTGAGGCCTCGCACCGGCGTCCACACCCCTTGCGCCTCGACGCCGTCGCTGCTGGCGCGGCCGCCGTTCACGTCAACGCCGGTGTTCGCGATGACGGCGATGAGCTGGATGTTGTTCCAATCGATATGGAACACGTCGGCATCGACCGAGAGCGTGTGGTCGAGGAGCTCGGCCTTGGCCCCGATCTCGTAGCTTACGTCGGTGTCGGGCCCGAAAGTCCGCGGGACGTCCGAGGGCGCTCCCGGTGCGATATCGTTTGGTCCGCCGGGCTGGTAGCCGGATGCGATCCGCGCATAGACCGTCAGGTCCGGGTTCGGCCGCCAGCGCGGAGCGACCGAGTAGGTCCAGGTCGAGTCCGACGACGATCCGGCGGTCGGCGTGACGCCGCCGAGGATGTTCACGGAGCTCTGCGAGTTCTGGTCGTTGTGGGCGTAGCGGCCGCCCACGGCGATGTCGAACTGCGGCGTGAAGTGGTAGGTGACGGTGCCGAAGCCGGCTTCCTCCTCGTAGAATGCCGTCAGCTGCGCGCTCTCGACGAGCAGACCCGAGAACGGACCGCCGATAGCCGGCAGGCGCTGCACGAGGTTGCTGTTTTCCCGCGTGTAGAAGACGCCGGCCAGCCACTCGAGCCGTTGGCCGGCGGGTGACTGCAGCCGATCCTCCTCGGTGAACTTCGTCACATCGAGGTTGGCGTGCTCGACGGTGTCGAAGATGGCCGTCGTGTCGGCCAGCGACTGGCTGTTGTAGGTTCCGTAGCTCGTCGAGGACACCAGCGTCGCCCAGCCGGGCTCCCACGTCAGCGTACCGTTGTAGATGCGGTTCTGGACGTGGTTGAAGCCGGAGATTTCCCGCGCGTTCGCCAGGTCGCCGAACGCCGGCATGAGCGGTTGCAGCGGAACGCCGGTCGCCGGATTGACCTTCAAGTCGACGGCGTCGAGGTCGGTGTCGTCGAAGTTTTGCGCGATGGCCGACAGCCGGATCGATACGGTGCTGACCGGCCGCCACAGGAACGATGCCCGCAGGCCTTCCTCGCCGGTCGGATTGACGTCGTTCAGGTGCCGGTGGGCGTCTCTGATGAACCCAGGCGTCTGGACGTCGGTCCCGTCGACTCTCAGCGCCGCATTGGGGCCGAGCGGTACGTTGAGCATGCCCTTCGCCGACCAGCCCCACGCATTCTCAACCTCGTCGCCGCCGACTTCGGCCTCAGCGGCAAGCCGGCCCGGGTCGGGCGGGTTGGTGACGAACTTCAGCAGCCCGCCGATCGTCGACGCGCCGTAGAGCGTGCCCTGCGGTCCCTTGTCGACCTCGATCCGCTGCATGTCGAAGGCGTCGATGTCGGCGGCGAGCAGCGTCCCGTTGGCCAGGCCGTTGCTGGATCCGTAGGGCGCCTCGTCGATGTAGGTCGCGACGGTTGCAGCATCGCCCCCGCTGTTCAAACCTCGGATGATGAGCTCGTTGTCGCCCGGCAGCGCCTGGACGAGCGTCAACCCGGGCACGAACTTCGTGTAGTCGGCGAAGTTGAACGCCTGCAGCTGCTCCACGCGTTGCTGGGTGACCGCGCTGACGGCCTGCGCGACGTTATGCAGCTGCTCCTGCCGCTTGTTGGCGGTCACCAGGACGGTTCCGCCGCCGCTCGCGGCCTGCTGTTGTTGCGCGGTCGCCTGCGGCGGCGGCGGCGCGCCGGTTTGCGCCTGAGCCGCTGCGGCCAGCGTCAGCGTCGAAGCAGTGGCCAGAAGGCCCAAGCCTAGGTTTCGATACATGCCCATCCCCTCGCGGATTCCCACGCACACGGAGCATGGCAACATGGTTTCCCCCCATGCAAGTGGTTTTTCACTTTTTGCGAAATGCGTTGACTGGGCGCCACACGCCTCGGTAATGCGGACATGGCTTCGGCGAGGCGCTTGATGGCTTTGGTGTTACGGTTGCGGCGCAAGGGCGCGCCTCTCATCGTGGGCGGCGCCGAATGAGCGAGGCGGCGCGCAGCACGGTGAAGGTCGAGACGCCCTTGGAGCTGCCGCGCCCCTACCTGCTGTTCGTCGGAGACGTTTCCGAGCCCGCGTTCTGCAAGACGGCGTTTGGCCTGCGCGACTGGGCGCCCGACGCGGTCGTCGGCCAGTACGCCTGCTCGGCCGACGCGATCGACCTGGGCCTGCCGTTCCTCACGCCGTTAGAGGCGCGGGCGCGCGGCGCCCGGTCTATGCTGATCGGCGTCGCCAACACCGGCGGCTATATCGCCGACGCCTGGGTTCCCTCGCTGGTCAAGGCGCTGGAAGGCGGCCTCGACCTCGTCAGCGGCCTGCACGCCAAGCTCGCCGACGTGCCGGTCGTGCGCGCGGCCGCCGAGGCGCATGGCCGCCGGCTTGTCGACATCCGACGCCCGCCGGCGGGCATCCCAGTCGGCACTGGCGAAAGACGCAGCGGCAAGCGGCTTCTGACGGTCGGCACCGACTGTGCGCTCGGCAAGAAGTACACGGCGCTGTCGCTCGCGCGCGCGTTCGCCGAGCGCGGGCTCGCGGCCGACTTTCGCGCCACCGGCCAGACCGGCATCATGATCGCCGGCGGCGGCATGCCGATGGACGCGGTGGTCGCCGACTTCGAGGCGGGGGCGGCCGAAATGCTGTCGCCCGCCGCAGCGCCTGACCACTGGGACGTGATCGAGGGGCAGGGGTCGCTGTTCCACCCCTCCTATGCCGCCGTGTCGCTCGGCCTCCTGCACGGCAGCCAGCCCGACGTCATCGTCGTCTGCCACGAGCCCGGCCGTAAGGAGCTGCTGGGCCACCCGGGCTTTGCGCTGCCGAGCCTCGAAGAGACGATCGACCTGAACGTCCGCCTGGCGCGCCGCACCAATCCCGCCGCGCGCTGCGGGGGCATAAGCCTCAACACCTCGGCGATGACCGAGGCCGAGGCGGCCGAGGAGCTCCGGCGAACGTCGGAGCGGCTGGGCGTGCCGGCGGCCGATCCTATCCGTCGCGGCGCGCCGTTCGAGCGGTTGGTGGACGCCTGCCTGAGCGGCTGAGGCTGAAGAAGGAGAGGGGGCTTATGCACCGACTCATCGGCTCGATCGCCCTTGCGCTTGGGCTGGCGGCGCTCGCCGGGCGGGCCGCCGCGGCGCCGCCGGCCGACTTCCAGACCTACGTCGAGGGCTTGCGGAAGGCGTACGGCATCCCCGGCATGGCGATCGCCATCGTCGAGAACGGGCAGACCACGCTGGCCCAGGGTTACGGCGTCCGCCGCCTTGGCGAGCCGGCGCCGGTGGACGCCAAGACCATTTTCCCGACCGGCTCGACCGGCAAGGCGTTCACGGTCGCGGCGCTGGCGACCCTGGTCGACGCCGGCAAGCTGAGCTGGGACGACAAGGTCACTGACAAGCTGCCCGGGTTCGAGATGTACGATCCGTGGGTCACGCGCCAGATGACGGTCGTCGACCTCCTGGTGCACCGCAGCGGCCTTGGCCTGGGCGAAGGCGATCTGATGTTCGCGCCGAGTTCGGACATCACCCGCGCCGAGCTCGTCTACAGGATGCGCTACCTGAAGCCGGCGACCAGCTTCCGCAGCGGCTACGCCTACGACAACGTCCTCTACGGCGTGGCCGGGCAGCTGATCTTGGCGGTGAGCGGCCAGACGTGGGAGGACTACATGCGCACCCACGTGCTCGAGCCGGCGCGCATGCTGGATTCGACCTCGGACGACGAGCACCGCTTCGCCGATCCCGACCGCGCATGGCCGCACGCCCGTCTGAACGGGCCGATGCGCGGGCTCGGCGACCAACAGGTGCTGGACGAGAAGGACGACCTCGGCAAGAGCACCTCGCCCGCCGGCGGGATCAGCGCCAGCGCCGAGGACATGGCGCAGTGGATCAAGATCCAGCTCGGCCACGGGGCGATACCCGGCGGCGGACGGCTCTACAGCGAAGCCTCGGCCGAGGAGATGTGGCGGCCCGAGACCATTATCCCGGTGACGCCGCCGCCGCCGCCGCTGGACGTCCAGTCGCCGCAGCTGGAGGACTACGCGCTGGGCTGGTTTGTCCGCGATTACCGCGGCCACACGATCATCGAGCACGACGGCGCCGTGTTCGGCTTCCGCGCCCTTGTCGATCTGATCCCGGAGACGAACGTCGGCTTCGCCGTGCTTTCCAACGCCGAGGACGGCGTGCCGCTCGTGGCGATCCGCGACCAGCTGCTCGACCACTATCTGGGCGAGCCGCCCACCGTCGACTGGGCCAAGGCGTGGGGCGACTACAAGCAGCGCCAGGTCGAGGCGGCGCTCAAGGCGCTGCATTCGCAGATGGCCGAGCCCGCCAAAGTCGGCCCGACCCTGCCGCTGGCCGGCTACGCGGGCGACTATGCCGATCCCTGGTACGGGACCGTGCGGGTCACGCCGGCTGGCGAGAAACTCAGGATCGACTTCACCCGCTCGCCGGGCATGGTCGGCGATCTGACCCACTGGCAGTACGACACCTTCATCACCCACTGGGACAAGCCGGGCATCGAGAACGCCTTCGTTACCTTCACCCTCGATGCGGACGGCAAGGTCGCCGGCGCGACGATGAAGGCGGTCTCGCCGCTGGCCGACTTCAGCTTCGACTACCAGGATCTGCACCTGGCGCCGGTCGGCCATTAGTCGGCGGCTTGGCGCCGCCGGCCGGGTCTGAGCAAAGTCGCGGCGCCTCAGAAGGAGTGCGGACCATGCCGAAAGACACCGAAGCAGCGCCGGCGAAGACGGTGACCGAGCAGCTCGACGCGCTCTTCGCGCCCTGGAACCGCACGGACGAGCCCGGCCTTGTGGTCGGGGTCGTGAAGGACGGCGCGCTGATCTACCGGCGCGGGTTCGGCATGGCGAGCCTCGAGCACGGGGCGGCGAACACGCCGAAGACCCGCATGCGCATCGGCTCGATCAGCAAGCACTTCACGTGCCTGCTCGCGCTCCTGCTGGCCGAGGAGGGCAAGCTCGATCTCGATGCGCCGATCCGCGCCTACGTCCCTGAGCTGACCGGCCCGGGCGGCGAGCCGACGCTTCGCCAGCTGATGCAGCACCGCGGCGGCTCGCGTTGCTATCTCGACCTGAGCTTCATAGGCCACGGCATGGCGACGCCGCCGGTGGGGCGCGCTCTGGCGCTGCAGGTGCGCCAGCGTGGCCGCAACTTCGCCCCCGGCGAGGCGATGATCTACAACAACGGCGGCTACCACCTGGTCTCGATCGCCATCGAGCGCGTCGGCGGCGCGCCGTTCGAGCAGCAGCTGAAAACGCGCCTCTTCGACGTCGTCGGCATGCCGGACACGGCGTCCGTTCCCACCGACCACGAGATGACGCCCGGTATCGCCAGCATGCACATGCCGAAGAGCGACGGCGGCTGGCGGCGCGGCCTCTTCCCCTCCGACGAGGTGCGCGGCGAAGGCGCGATCGTCTCGACCGTCGACGACATGCTGCGCTGGACGGCGCACCTGCGGCGGCGCGACAGGTTTGGCTCGGCCAAGACCTGGGCGGAGCTCACCGAGCTGCCGCGCTACGCGGACGGGTCGCTGGGCGTCTACGCCCTCGGGCTCATGCTGGACGACTACCGCGGGCTTCCGACCGTGCATCACTCGGGCGGCGTCATGGGCGGCACCGCACAGATGATCCTCTATCCGGACGAAGGCCTGGACGTGGTCATCCTGTGCAACGGCGCCCGAAACGCCGACGTGGTGCGCCTGGGCCAGCAGGTCGCCGACATCGTGCTCGCCGACCGGGTCGGGCCCGAAGCGGCGACCGTGCCTGCGGACAGCCTGAAGGCCGCGCAGGGCGACTACTGGTCGCGCGAGACCGGGACGGTCTTGAGCCTCTACGACGACGGCGGCGTCCTCAAGCTGGCGATCTGCAAGGGCGCCGTCGGCGTTGCGCTGGTCCCACGCGAGGATGGGTGGCTGATCTGTCCGGCGGGCGGGATCGGAGAGATCGCCGTGCGGCCGGACGGCGATCGGCTGCAGGTCCGGTTCGGCCCAGGCGCCAGCGAGTTCGAACGCCTCTCCGACGAGGGCGCCGACGCTGCGGCTTTCACGGCCCTGGCCCCGGGGCGGTACGCCAGCGCCGACGCGGATACGACGGCGGTGATCGAGGCGGACGGCGATGGCGCCCGGATAAGCTTGTCCGACGGGTTGGGCCGCGTCACGGCGCCCCTGATCAGCCTCTCGCCGCGGGTCGCCTACTCGAAGCCCGCCGGCGTCAACGCCACGTTCCGCCACGTGATCACGCTCGCGGTCGAGGATGGCCGGGCGGCCGGCTTTCGCCTGAACACCGCCCGCACGCGGGGCCTGGAGTTCCAGCGCACGGACGGCTAGGGCGAAGCGGCTCGGCCGGTCGGGAGGCGCCGCATGACCACGCTCGAAGACGCCCGCGCCCGGGTGGCGGCGGACGATCGCAACTTCGCGTTCGCCGCCCGCGGCTTCATCGCCACCCGCGCGGACCCGGTGATCCGGCGCGCCGACGGGCGAGCGGCCTTCGACCTCTCCGCCTACGACTTCCTGGCCGGCGAGGCGCCGGCGACCGCCAACCCCAGCCTATGGCGGCAGGCGCAGATCCTGACCAGGCATGGCCTCTTCCAGGTGCACGAACGCATCTGGCAGGTGCGCGGCTTCGACGTCTCCACGGTCAGCTTCATCGACGCCGGCAGCGGCTGGATTGTCGTCGATCCGCTGACCACCGTGGAGGTCGCGCGCGCGGCGCTCGAGCTGGTCGCCCAGCACGTGGCGGAAAAGCCGGTGCTGGCGGTCATCTACTCGCACAGCCACGTCGACCACTACGGCGGGGTGGGCGGGGTGACGACCGCGGCCGAGGTGGCGGCCGGCAACGTCAAGGTGATCGCGCCGGAAGGCTTCCTCGAGCACGCGGTCTCGGAGAACATCATCGTCGGGCCGGCGATGCTCAGGCGCGCGCGCTTCCAGTTCGGCCATACGCTGAAGTGCTGCGCCGACGGCGAGATGACCTCGGGCCTCGGCCCGCGCCCGTCCGGCGGGGCGCTCTCGCTCATCGCGCCCACCGACCTCGTCACCAGGACCGGCCAGGAGATCACGGTCGGCGACGTGACGATGGTGTTCCAGCTGACGCCGGGAACCGAGGCGCCGGCCGAGATGAACTTCTACCTCCCTACGTTCCGCGCCGTGTTCATGGCCGAGAACGCCAACCTCACCATGCACAACCTCTTGCCGGCGCGCGGCGCGCTGGTGCGCGACGCCAAGGCGTGGGCCGACTACCTGACCGAGTCCATCCGACTCTTCGCCCACGACAGCGACGTCATGTTCGCCGCCCACGGCATCCCGCGGTTCGGGACCGACGAGATCGTCGCCTTTCTCACCAGCCACCGGAACGCCTACAAGTTCCTGCACGACCAGACGGTGCGGCTGTTGAACGCCGGGCTGACGGCGCCGGAGATCGCCGAGAGCCTTGCGCTTCCCGAGGTGTTGGCAAGGCAATGGTTCAACCGCGGCTACTACGGCACGATGAGCCACAATGCGAAGGCGATCTACCAGCGCTACATCGGCTGGTACGACGCCAACCCCGCCAACCTCAACCCGCTGCCGCCCCAGCCGGCGGCCAAGCGCTACGTCGCCGCCATGGGCGGGCCAGCCCAGGTGATGGCGCTCGCTGACGCGGCGGCCGCCGAGGGCGAGCTGCGCTGGGCGGCGACGCTCTTGAACCATGTCGTCTTCGACGACCCGGAAAACGGCCGAGCGCGCGAGGCGCTGGCGGCGATCTACACGACCCTCGGCTTCGAGTCCGAGGCGGGGACCTGGCGCAACATCTACCTGACCGGCGCCCAGGAGCTGACCGACGGCGTGGTCCAGGGCCCGGCCGGGGCGATGAGCCCCGACGTGCTGATGGCGACGCCGACGGCGATGCTGCTCGACTTCGCGTCGGTGCGGGTCGATCCGGCGAAGGCCGCCGCCCGGGACTTCGCGCTCAATATCGAGCTCACGGACCGCGACGAGCGCCACCTGATTACCGTCGGTTCCGGCGTTCTCGTGCACGAGGAGGGCGTGAGCGATGCGGCCGCCGGCGCAACGGTCCGCCTGCATCGCCCGGACCTGGTCATGACCCTGATCGCCGGCATGCCGTCGGCGCCGCGCATCGAGTCCGGCGACATCCAGATTGACGGAGACGCCTCGCTCTACGCCGCGCTCTGCGAGCTCATCGAGCCGGTCGCCGCCAACTTCAACATCGTGACGCCTTAGAGGATCGGTTGTATGGGGCGCCGCGCCAAGGAAGCGGAGTCGGGGGCATGACGACGATCACGGCGGTGCACGCGTTCGACATCCGGTTTCCCACCTCACGGCATCTGGACGGATCCGATGCAATGAATCCGGACCCGGACTATTCGGTCGCCTACTGCATTCTTTCCACGGATGGTGGGGCCGATGGACACGGGTTCACGTTCACGCTGGGCCGCGGGACCGAGCTATGCGTAGCGGCCATCGAGAGCCTGAAGACCAAGGTGCTCGGTCGCTCGCTCGAGGGAATCCGCAACGACATGGCCGGCTTTTGGCGCGCGATGGTCGGCGACAGCCAGATCCGCTGGCTGGGGCCTGAGAAGGGCGTCGTGCATCTGGCGGCCGCCGCCATCATCAACGCGGTCTGGGACCTGCTGGCCAAGGAGGCGGGCCAGCCCTTGTGGCGCTACCTCGCCGCCCTGTCGCCGGAGGAAGTCGTCGCGGCGATCGACTTTCGCCACGTCACTGACGCGCTGCCGCCCGAGCGGGCGCTCGAGATCCTGAACGGCCGCCGCGCCGGCAGGGCCGAGCGGATCGCGGCGCTGGAGCGCGACGGGCATGCGGCCTACACGACGTCTGCCGGCTGGCTCGGCTACGACGACGACAAGATCCGCGCCCTCGCCGGCGCCGCCATCGCCGACGGCTGGAACGCCATCAAGATGAAGGTCGGCGGCTTGCTCGACGACGATATCCGCCGCGCGAGCCTGCTGCGCGAGATCCTGGGGCCTGACCGCATCCTGATGACCGACGCCAACCAGGTCTGGGAGGTCGACCAGGCGATCGCCTGGGTCCGGGCGCTGAAGGCCGCCGACCCCTACTGGATCGAGGAGCCGGTCAGCCCCGACGACATTCTCGGCCACGCGCGGGTGAAGAGCGGCGTGGCCCCGGTCAAGGTCGCGACCGGCGAGCACGTGCAGAACCGCGTCATGTTCAAGCAGTTCCTGCAGGCCGACGCGATCGACGTGGTGCAACTCGACGCCTGTCGCCTGGGCGGCGTCAACGAGGCGCTGGCGGTGCTGCTGCTCGCCGCGGCGTTCGAGAAAGCGGTCTGCCCGCACGCGGGCGGGGTCGGCCTCTGCGAATACGTCCAGCACATCAGCTTCTTCGACGCCGCCTGCGTGCGCTCGAGCGACGAAGGCCGCATGACCGAGCATGCCGGCCACCTCCACGAGCACTTCGTGGACCCCATCCGCATCGAGCGCGGGCGCTACATGGCCCCGTCCCAGCCCGGGTTCAGCGCCGAGATCCTCGCCGAGAGTCGCGTGGAGTACGCCTTCCCGGATGGCGCGGCGTGGAGGGATGCATGAGCCGGCGCCAGAAGGTGCTGGTGCTCTATCTCGCGAACTCGGCGCTGGATTCACCGGTGATCGGTTGGGCCGAGTACGATGGGACCGGCCAGACGCTGCACATGGCCGGCGACCGTGACGAGGCGCCCTATCGCACTGGCGTCGATGCGCTCAAGGACGGCTGGCGCCTGTTCCAGGCCTCGCAGCTCCTGCCGCACGCGCGCGGCGAGGAGTTTGACCTTGCCTATCTCAAGTACGAATTCTTCTTCGAGCAACTGATCGAGACCGATGCCCCAGGCTGATACGCTTCCGCTTCTGAGCTCCGCCCAGGTCGCGACCTTCGTCGCCCGCGGCTTCCTGCGCTTCGACGCCGCCGTGCCGCGGGCGATCAACGACCAGTTCATGCAGGAGGCCGGCCAGGTCCGCGAGCTCGGCGATGGCGAAACGCTACGCCGCGTCTACGCGGAGGCGCTCGCCACCAACAGGATTCCGGAAGTCGCCGCCGGTACGCCGCTCGCCGAGGCGTATCCCGCCGAGAGCGCGCTCGGGCGGCTGATGGCGCTGCCGCTCGTGCGCGGAGCGCTGAAGAGCCTTTTGGGCGACGACCCGATCTTCGACCACCACTTCTTGCACGTGACATTTCCGCCGCGCTTCCACGCGGCGTCCAGCCACGAGAACGTCTCCCAGCACACCCACCAGGACTCGACGATCGACCCACGGCTCTCGTTCGACGTGCAGATGATGTACTACCCGCACGCCGTGACGCGCCCGATGGGTGGCACGCGCTTCATTCCCGGCACGCATCTGAGGAAGGTGAGCGAGGTCGCCCTCGGCCGCTATCAGAACATCAAGGGCCAGCAGCACATGGTCTGCGAGGCCGGCACGCTGCTCTTCCTGCACCACGGCGTCTGGCACGGCGGCGGCGTGAACCTCTCCGACAGCGCCCGTTACATGTTCAAGATCCGCATGCGCGCATCGGGCTCGCAGGTCAGGCAGTGGGACGTGGACGACGTCGCCAAGCCGAACGCCCAGCGGCCCATCTTCTACACCAAGTCGCCACCGAAGCCGGGCACGGTCGAGACCATCCTGACCACGCCGGAGCCCTGGTTCGAGCAGGACACAGGGCGCCTTGAGTACGTCAACCGCATCAAGCTGTGGCGCTACCTGTCAGCCGATCCGACCTACGACGCCGACTACTGGCTGACCCGGCTCGACGCCTGAACCGGAGCGGGGAGGGAAAGCGAGCGCATGGGCGGCTGGATGCTGGGCGTCATCGGCGGCTCGGGCCTCTACGAGATCGAGGGGCTCGAGGGCGCAGCCTGGGCCAAGGTCGAGACGCCGTGGGGCGACCCGTCCGACGAGATCCTGACCGGCGAACTGAACGGCCTGCGGCTCGCCTTCCTGCCCAGACACGGCCGCGGGCACCCGCTGCCGCCCACGGCGATCAACGCCCGCGCCAACATCGACGCGCTGAAGCGCCTGGGCTGCACGGATGTGCTGTCGCTCTCGGCGGTGGGATCGCTGCGCGAGACGATCGCGCCCGGCGCCTTCGTGGTCGTCGATCAGTACATCGATCGCACGTTCGCGCGCGAGAAGAGCTTCTTCGGACCCGGCCTCGTCGCGCACGTCTCGATGGCCCACCCGGTGTGCCCGCGGCTTTCGGGCTTCGCCGCCGATGCCGCCGAAGCGGTCGGCGCGACCGTCGTGCGGGGCGGCGTCTACCTCGCCATGGAAGGCCCGCAGTTCTCGTCGAAGGCCGAGAGCGAGATGTACCGCGCCTGGGGCTGCGACGTGATCGGGATGACCAACATGCCCGAGGCCAAGCTCGCGCGCGAGGCCGAGCTGCCGTACGCCTCGGTCGCCATGGTCACCGATTACGACGCCTGGCGCGAGGACACAGCGCCGGTCGAGGTGGCGCAGATCATCGCCGTCCTGAACGCCAATGCCGACAAGGCGCGCGGGCTGATCGCGCGCCTGCCTGCGCTGCTCGCTGGCGAGCGGGCGCCCTCGCCGATCGACACCTGCCTCGATGCGGCGATCATCACCGCGCCCGCCGCCCGCGATCCGCGCCTGGCGGCCAAGCTCGACGTCGTCGCCGGCCGCGTGCTCTAGGAGCGCCCATGGACCTGAAGGACCGCGTCCGCACCATCCCGGACTTTCCGGCGCCCGGGATCATGTTCCGCGACATCACCACGCTCTTCGGCGACGCGGCTGCGTTCGGCCAGTGCATCGACGAGCTGGTGCTTCGGCTCGCCAGCAGTCAGGTCGATCGAGTGGCGGGGATCGAGGCGCGCGGCTTCATTCTGGGCGGCGCGGTGGCGGCGCGGCTGGGCGCCGGTTTCATTCCACTGCGCAAGAAGGGAAAGCTGCCGCATCGGACGATCGCGGTCGAATACGCGCTCGAGTACGGCACCGCCGAGATGGAGATGCACCTCGACGCCGTCGCCGC
Organism: Caulobacteraceae bacterium; assembly: GCA_035295705.1. Classification (GTDB taxonomy): domain Bacteria; phylum Pseudomonadota; class Alphaproteobacteria; order Caulobacterales; family Caulobacteraceae; genus Poindextera. The sequence goes on along the minus strand of DATGIN010000035.1, from coordinate 16,047 downwards.
CGGCGAGCGGGTGGCGATCGTCGACGACCTGATCGCGACCGGCGGCACGGCCATCGCCGCCGTCCAGCTGCTGCGCCAGGCCGAAGCCCAGATCGTCGCCGCCGCCTTCGTCATCGACCTTCCGGACCTAGGCGGCGCGGCGAAGCTCGCCGGGATGGGTGTCCCGGTTTCCTCGCTCATCGCGTTCGGCGGTCACTAGCCGCTAGCGGTCCCAGTTCCCGTCGAACTCGGGCATCAGGGCGATGAGGGCGAAGAGGCCGACGATCAGACAGACTGCGCCAAGCAGCATCATGGTGTTCGGCTCCTACACGCTCCTGATCGCAAACGCTCGGCCGCCCGCAGCGGGTCCGCATCTGGCTGGCCGGCCTTGACGCTTGCGCGCAACCGGCGGACAGCGAAGCCATGGCCGCGCTGACCGGCGACTGGAACTATCCGACCCGCATCCGCTTCGGCGCCGGCCGCATCGCCGAGCTCGCCGATGCCTGCGCCAGCGTCGGGATCGAGCGACCGCTGGTGGTGACCGACCGCGGGCTCGTGGCGAGCGACATGATCGCCTGGGCGGTGGCCGACCTTGCGGGGGCGAGTTTGGACGTCGCCGTTTTCAGCGACGTCGGCGGCGACCCGAGCGGCGAAGACATTGCGGCGGGCTGCGCGGCGCTGCGCCAGCACCGAGCGGACGGCGTGGTCGCGTTCGGCGGCGGCAGCGCGCTGGACGCCGGCAAGGCGGTCGCTTTCCACGCCGGGCAAAGCCGGCCGCTCTTCGACTTCGAGGACGTGGGCGACAACTTCGCGCGCGCCGACGCCGCCAAGATCCTGCCGCTGGTCGCGGTCCCGACCACAGCCGGCACCGGCTCCGAAGTCGGCCGGGCGAGCGTGATCAAGGACGCCGCCGCCGGCGTCAAACGCATCATTTTCCACCCGCTGATGCTGCCGAAGGTGGTCATCGCCGATCCCGCGCTGACCGTTGGCCTGCCGCCGGCCCTGACGGCGGCGGTCGGGATGGATGCGCTGTCGCACAATCTCGAAGCGTTCTTCGCCCCTGGATACCACCCGCTGGCACGGGGAATCGCGGTGGAAGGGGCGCGGCTGGTGAAAGCATGGCTGCCAACGGCGGTCGCCGAGCCGGCGAACATCGAGGCGCGCTCGAACATGCTCGCCGCGGCCGAGGCGGGCGCGACGGCGTTCCAGCGCGGACTTGGGGCCATGCACGCGCTCGCGCACCCGCTGGGCGCCCTCTACGGCGTGCACCACGGCCTCCTGAACGCCGTCCTCATGCCCTACGTGCTCGAGGCGAACCGTCCGGCGATCGACGCAGACGCCGCCTGGCTCGCGCGCGCCCTCGACGCCGGAAGCGACGTGGCGGCCCTCGTCGCCTGGATCTGCGCGCTCAGGCGCCAGATCGGCATCCCCAACACCCTCGCCGAGGTCGGCGTGCCGGCCGAGGCGCTGGAGCGCGTGCCCCCGCTCGCGGTCCAGGATCCGTCGGCGGCCACCAATCCCGTTCCATTCACCGCTGCGGACTACGGAAGGGTGCTGGCGCGCGCGCACGCCGGCGAGCTCTCGCGGGCGGCCTAGATGAGCGACGACCTCGCCAACCTGACCAAGGACAAGCTGGTCGCCCTTGTCCGCTCGGATGCCTTCTCGGCCTTCAAGGTCGGCGCCTTCGACATCGACGGGATCTTGCGCGGCAAGTACATGCACCGCGACAAGCTGCTGTCTTCGCTGGAGAATGGCTTCGGCTTCTGCGACGTGGTGCTCGGCTGGGATTCCGCCGACCAGCTCTACGACAACGTCGCCTACACCGGCTGGCACACCGGCTATCCGGACGCACCGGTGCGCCTCGCGCCGGAAACGGCGCGCCGCATCCCCTTCGAGCCCGGCACGCTGTTCGTGCTCGGCGAGTTCGCGGAGCAGGCCGAGGCGGTCTGCCCGCGCGGGTTGCTGCGCCGGGTTCTGGACCGCGCCGACGCTTCAGGTTTCGGGGTCAAGGCCGGCTTCGAGTTCGAGTTCTTCGTCTTCGACGAGACGCCGGATTCCATCCGCGCCAAGGGCTATCGCGACCTGAAACCGCTCACGCCCGGCGCGTTCGGCTACTCGGTCCTGCGCAATTCGGTCCACGCCGAGCTCCACCACGAACTGATGGATCTGTGCGAGGCCATGCGGATGCCGCTCGAGGGCCTGCACACCGAGACCGGAGCGGGCGTGCTGGAGGCCGCGCTGATCGTCGACAGCGGCCTCGAGGCGGCCGACCGCGCCGCCCTCTTCAAGACCTTCACCAAGGTCATGGCCCAGCGGCGCGGCTTGATAGCCACCTTCATGGCCAAGTGGTCGACCGACTGGCCGGGGCAGTCGGGCCACATTCACGTCTCCCTGACCGACAGGGACGGGGCGCCGGTCTTCCATGACGCGGCGGCCCCGCACGGCATGTCGCAGACGATGCGTCATTTCCTCGGCGGTCAGCAGCGGCTGATGCCCGAGCTGCTCGCGATGATCGCCAGCACCGTCAACAGCTTCACGCGGCTTGTTCCGGGGTTCTGGGCCCCGACGAGCGCGACCTGGGGGGTGGAGAACCGCACCACCGCGCTCCGCGTGATCGGCGGCGGCGCCAAGAGCCAGCGGGTCGAGTACCGGGTCGCCGCCGCCGACATCAACCCCTACATCGCGCTCGCCTGCGCGCTGGGCTCCGGCCTCTGGGGCGTCGAGCATGGCATCGAGCCCACCGAACCGGTCACCGGCAACGCCTATACGCAGAGCTTCCCGCCCGAGCTCGCGTTCCCGGCGACGCTGACGGAAGCCGCCGGGCGGTTGCGCGCGTCCGTAGCGGCCGAACAGCTCTTCGGCCGCGCCTTCGTCGACCACTACGCGGCGACGCGCGAATGGGAGGAGCGGCAGTTCCGCCGCGCGGTCACCAACTGGGAGCTCGACCGCTACTTCGAGATCATCTAGCGGCGGCCGCCCGCCGCGCGCGGCGCTCGTCGCGGATCTCGCGCATGCCGATCGGCGTGATCCCCAGCTCCGCGATCATCGGCTCGATGCGGCCGGAGCCGAACAGGGCGTACTCGTCGGTCCGGAAGTGGAAGGACTCCGTATCGACGGCCTCGACATCGCCCGGCGCGGCGAAATGGAAGGCGAAGAAGGTAAGGCCCTCCGGGGCCGCGGCCAGCGCTTCCCGATAGACGTCCGCCGCGTCGCGCGTGCGGTCCCACGGGGTCTCGTAGAAGAGGTCGAACACCGGCTCGCCCCGCCCCGCCGCCTCGCCGGCGAACGCTTCGAAAGCAGGGGCGAGCGCCGGCGCGCTGGCCGGGCGCGGGTTGCCGCCTTCGAACCGGCTCATCGTGACGATCGGCAGGTCGTAGTCCTCGCCGAGCCGCCGGTAGATGGGCAGGAAGCGCGGGGACATCGCCGCGCCGCAGTGCGCGTCGAGATGGGTGATGTCGATCCCGGCGCGCTGCACGGCCTCGATCTGCGCGCGAAGCTCCGCCTCCACCGCCTCGGGCTCGGCGCGGCGCCACTCCGGGCGCAGGTTCGACCAGAAGTAGCCGAACTCGTCGGTCAGGCCCGCCGATTGAGGCGGCGAGGTGAGCGGGCGCCATTTCATGGTCGCCATTTCGCTGTTCAGCGTGAGGTGAACGCCGAGGTCCAACGTCGGATCGGCCGCCGCCATCGCCGCCGTCTCCGGGAACCAGGGGCAGGGCGCCATCACCGAGCCGGAGGTCACGACGCCGCGCGCCGAAAGCTCGCGGAACGCGACGTTCGAGCTGTGCGTCATCCCGACATCGTCTTCGTGGATCACGACCGCCTTGCGGCCCTTGGCGTAGGGTGACGGGGTCAAACGGGTTCTCCACCGGCTCGCAACAGCGTCAGGATCGCCTGCAAATAGGGCTCAGTCCACGCAGTGAAGCTTGGGGCCTTCAGGAAGCCCGCGTTCTCGGGGCGCTTGAGGAACTCCCAGAACTTCAGCCGATCGGAGATGACGTAGAGCGGCATGACTTCCGACAGGCTGGGCGCCGGCGGCGCCCGGCCCAGGTAGCTGCCCACGAACACCGCCGCCAGCGCCGGGGCCGTGTCGAGGTAGGCGCAGGCGGTCCGCACGATATCCAGCGCGCCGTCGGCGAAGCGCGCCTCGTGCAGGTCGAACAGGCCGGTGACGCGCCAGCCGGCGGCGTCGCGGCCGAGCGTCAGGTTGTTCAGCTTGAAGTCGCAGTGGGTGTAGGTGTTCGGTCGCGGGCCGGCGGCCAGGGCGCGGGCCGCCGCCGCCTCGATCCATGCGATGTCAGCCTCGGCGAGGGATCCGCTCTCCTGGGCGAACCCGACGAAGCGGCGGACCTCGTCGACCGTGTACTCGACCGCGCCGCCGGGGTGCGGCGTGAGCGCGATGGTGTCGACGTCGAAATCGCCCGCGAACGGCGACGTCAGCTGCTGGATTTGCGCCAGCAGGGCGCCCAGCGCCTCGGCAACGCCGCGCTGATCGTCCGGCGACAGGGCCTTGCGGATCGAGCGCTCGTCGAAACACTGCCCAGGCATGCGCGGCATCACGAGGTAGGGCCAGCCGAAGATGTCGTCGCTCTCGTCGTGCAGCATCGGCCAGGGGACCGGCGCGCCGGCGCGAATGTGCAGCTGTTCGGCGAAGTACTTCTCCTTGCTGAACTGCCAGCGATCCTCGCGCCGCCACGCGCGCTCCCCGGGGCCCCGGACCCAGTGCGGCGCGCCGCGGAGCACGAATTCGCCTTCCGCGGTCGTCAGGAAGACGTTCTGCCCGAAGAGGCCGCTCGTCGTCGGCGCCGCGCTTACGAAGCGGCCGAGGTTCAGCCGCTCGGCGGCCGCGGCGAATTGCTCGTCGCTGATCGCGCCCAGCCGCTCCGAGTAGACTTTCGCCTCCGCCATGCCGGCCAGTCTGCCCGGCCGCGGCCGGCCGCGCCATGGTGCGGCCCCGGTGGGTGGTGGTAGCGTCGCGCCTCCAAAGACAGCCCTTCAGAGGGAGGCGCGCGTTGTACAAAGCGGGACAGGCGGAGATCGAAGCGCTGACGCGGGTCATCGAGACCGGCGCGCTCTTCCGCTACGGCGTCGGCCACGAGTGCGAGACTTTCGAGCGCCGCTATGCCGACTACCTGGGGGTGAAGCATTTCGCGCTCGCCGCCAGCGGCTCGAACGCCCTGGCCGCCGCCATGGCCGCCGTGGGCTTGGGCCCCGGCGACGAGGTCATCATTCCCGCCCACACCTACATGGCGACGGCCACCTCGGTGCTCACCTGCGGCGCCATCCCGCTGATCGTCGACATCGACGAGAGCATCACCATCGACCCAAACGCCATCGAGGCGGCGATCGGCCCGCGCACCAAGGCGGTCGTGCCGGTGCACATGTGGGGCGCCGCCTGCGACATGGACGCGATCATGGCGCTCGCCAACGAGCGGGGCCTGATCGTGATCGAGGACGCCTGCCAGGGCGTCGGCGGCGGCTACAAGGGCAGGAAGTTCGGCGCGGTCGGCCACATCGGCGCGTTCAGCTTCAATTACTACAAGAACATGACCTGCGGCGAAGGCGGGGGCGTTGCGGTCAACGACGACGCCCAGGCCGAGCGCGCTCGCTGCGCCATCGACCCCTGCCACTTCTACTGGCAGGGGCGCAGCGACGCCGTGCAGCCTTTCTCCGGCAACGGCGCGCGCGCCTCGGAGCTGATGGGGGCGATGCTGAACGTGCAGCTCGACCGCATCGACCCGATGATCGCGGCCATGCGGGCGGAGAAGCAGCAGATTCTCGCGGGCACGCGCTCGCTCGGCAACCTGGGCCTCAAAGCCACGCCGATGAACAGCCCGGACGACGACTGCGCCACTCACGTGATGTACAGCCTGCCAAGCGCCGAGGCCGCCAGCCGTTTCGCCCAGCTCTTCCCATGCGCCATCGCCGGCCGCACGGGGCGGCACAACTATACCGAATGGGACCAGATTCTGATGGGCGCGGGCGCGGCGCACCCGGCGATGAACCCGTTTGCGATGCCGGCGAACGCGGAGTGCCGCAAGCACTACTCCAAGGACATGTGCGCCCGCTCGCTCGAGATCCTGAACCGCACGGTCATGGTCCCGACGCATCCCGACCACACCCCGGACGACATCGCCGACATCGTGCACAACATCACCGCAGCCGCCCGGGTGGCCCTGGGCGAGATCACCGAGGGCGACGCCGCGTTCCGCAAGGCCGCGCCCCTGGACGCGCAGAAGTTCGACATGCAGGTCGAGGGGTGAACGCTCGGTCGGACGCGGCCGTCGCCGCCCTCGAGGCCCAGGCCGACGCCGCCGAGCAGGCCATGTACGACGCCCATCCGCGGTTGGCGAAGGACCACAAGGACGACGCGCTGGCGCTCCTCCGACGCGCCGCGGACGCGGCCCGGCGGTCGGGTCTCGACGCCGAAGCCGCGCGGCTCGACGCCCGCATCGAAAACCTGATCGCGGTCTGGGATCGGCAGTTTCGGGGCGTCGGCTACTAAGCCGCTTGCTTGCCTCGCGCCGGCGCGCTGATCTAACCCATCGGGCGGAAGGTCAGGGAGGACGGCCATGAAGGCTGCGGTGCTGCGCGAAGTGGGCAAGCCGCTCGAGATCGAGGAGATCTCCATCGACAAGCCGCAGTCGAACGAGGTCTTGATCCGCACGGTTGCAGCCGGGGTCTGCCACTCGGACCTGCATTTCGTCGAAGGCAAGTACACCGCCCAGATGCCGATCGTGCTCGGCCACGAGAGCGCCGGGATCGTCGAACAGGTCGGCAGCGACGTGCGTACGGTCAAGCCCGGGGATCACGTCATAACCTGCCTTTCGGTCTTCTGCGGCCACTGCGAGGACTGTCTCTCCGGGCATATGTCGCTCTGCCGCAGCCCCGACGCGCGCCAGCGCCGCGACAAGGCGCCTCGGCTGACCAACGCCGATGGGCCGATCAGCCAGTTCGCCAATCTCTCGTCCTTCGCCGAGCAGATCCTGGTGCACGAGCACGGCTGCACGGCGATCAGGAAGGACATGCCGCTGGATCGCGCCGCGCTGATCGGCTGTGGGGTCACGACCGGGGTCGGCGCGGTCATCCACACCAGCCATGTGCGGCCCGGCGAGACCGTAGCCGTGATCGGCTGCGGCGGCGTTGGACTGGCGGCGGTGAACGGCGCGGCGATCGCCGGCGCCGGACGGATCATCGCCATCGACACCTCGCCGGCCAAGGACAACATGTCCCGTAACTTCGGCGCGACCGACTTCATCGACGCCAGCAAGGAAGATCCGGTCGCCAAGGTGATGGAGCTGACCGGCGGCGGCGTGCACCACAGCTTCGAGGCGATCGGCCTCGGCAAGACCGCCGAACAGGCCTTCAACATGCTGCGCCGCGGCGGGACGGCGAACATCATCGGCATGATCCCGCCGGGGCAGAGCATCAGCCTCATGGGGGCGGCGTTCCTGGGCGAGAAGCGGATTCAGGGCTCGTCGATGGGCTCGAACCGCTTCCCGGTCGACATGCCGCGCTTCATCGACTTCTACCTGTCGGGCAAGCTGAAGCTCGACGACATGATCTCGCGCCGCATCAAGCTCGAACAGATCAACGAGGCGTTCGAAGAGATGAAGAGCGGCCAGATCGCCCGCTCGGTCATCATGTTCGACGCCTAGTCTTCCCAGCCCCGACCCGCGCCGGCTCGTCGCGGCGCTAGGCGACGAACTCCATCAGGCCGTGGTCGTGGATGGCGGCGTCGATGCGCTTGACCGTGTGGTCGTACAGCGCCTCGGTCCGCGGCTGGCTGAGATCGGCGGCGGCGCCGGACTGCGACATGTAGGTGAGCGTGATGAGGAGCGCGCGGCGGTAATCGTGCAGGCATTCCTCGAAGCTGTAGTTCTCGACGCCCGAGCGCCGGAGCTTGTCGTGGTAGCCCTTCAGCAGCGGCTGCTCGAGCTCGCGCCGCACGTCGGCGTTCACGCTGCCGCCCATCATGTAGCCGATGTCGAACGGCCCGCGCGCCTGCATGGCGAGTTGCCAGTCGACGCAGGTCAGGCCCGGCGCCGCGCCCGGGCGGGTCACGAACATCAGGTTGTCGGCGCGGAAGTCGCCGTGACAGAGGGTGCGCGGCGGCTTGGCCATGTCCTCGGCGATGCGGTCGAGCTCGGTGCACATGCGGGCGCCGGCGCGGCGCAGGTCCGGCGAGACGCGGCCTTCGAGCCAGGCGTCGAAGACCTCCCACCCGGCGGCGTGGCGGGCGCTGAAATCGGCGTAGGGCGGGGTGCCGAACGACTGCACCTTGTCTTCCAGCGCCTTCAGCTCCGGCCGGTCCCACCAGCGCGCGTGCAGGTCGCCCACCTGGTCGACCGCGACCGTCACCTGCTCGGGCGTGAGGCCGGCCACCTGGTCGCCGAGCGTCGTCTCGCTGAGGTCCTCCATGACGAGGGCGAACGCGCAGGTCTCGGGATCGAAGGTCGCGATGTAGCAGCGCGGCGCCCGAAGCGAGATCGTCTGGGCCAGGTCGCGATAGAACAGCACCTCGCGCTCGTAGAGGCCGTAGGCGTTGGCCACGTCGCGCAGCGCCTCGATGGCCGCCGGCTGCTTGACCACCAGAGAGCGCGGACCGCTTGCGCCCTCCCGATATTTTAGTGTTAAACGATAAAGCTCGGTCATCATGCCGACGCCTTCGCCGAGGCGCTCGGCGGTGACGGACTCGACCCCGGCAAGCTCGGGCGCGGCGGCGCGCAGCCACTGGGCCGTGATGTCTGCGGCGCAAGTCGGCGTTGCGGTCATGGCGTCCTCCCAGGCGCTCTTCTTCAATGCACGGCCGACCATCCGCCCACTGCCAATTTCGGCTGTCAAGCGCGTTCGCCGCCGCCTTGCCGGCGCCCAGGCGCCCTCGCTAGGGTCGGAGCGAGCGACCCCCGGGGCGGCAATGTCTGACGTCTTCATCTCCTACGCTAGGTCGACCGAGGCGCAGGCGAAACGTCTGGGCGCAGCGCTGGCGGCCCTCGGCTACGGGGTCTGGCGCGACGACGAGCTGCCGCCACACCGAGCCTACGGAGAGGTGATCGAAGAGCGGCTGAACGCGGCCAAGGCCGTCGTCGTGCTCTGGTCGGCGGAGGCGGTGAAGTCCCACTGGGTGCGGGCGGAGGCCGATGCGGCGCTCGCCGCGGGCAAGCTCGTGCAGCTGACGCTGGACGGCGCGCTGCCGCCGATGCCGTTCAACCAGACCCAGTGCGCCGACCTGGCGGGCTGGACCGGGGACCTGGCGGCTCCCGGCTGGGCCAAGGTCGCCGCCTCGATCGCCGACCTGGCGGGCGCCGAGAAGCCGGCGGCGCCGAAGCCCGCAGCGCCGCCGGCGCCCGCGCCCAGCCTCGGCGTTTGCGTGCTGCCGTTCGTCAACATGAGCGGCGACCCGGAGCAGGACTATTTCAGCGACGGCGTCAGCGAGGACATCATCACCGACCTCTCCAAGGTCTCGGCGCTGTCGGTGGTCTCGCGCAACAGCGCCTTCCAGTTCAAGGGCCAGACCATCGACGTGCGGCAGGTCGCGCGCCAGCTCGGCGTCACGCACGTGCTGGAAGGCAGCGTGCGCAGGGCCGGCGAGCGGGTCCGCATCACCGCCCAGCTGATCGACGCGCAGCGCGACAGCCACGTCTGGGCGGAGCGCTACGACCGCGACCTGACCGACATCTTCGCCCTGCAGGACGAGATTTCGCAGGCCATCGTGGCGGCGCTCAAGCTGAAGCTGGTTCCGTCGGAGCAGAGGGCGATCACACGGCGGGGGACCGCCAGCGCCGAAGCCTACGACCTTGGCCTGATGGCCCGCCAGCTTTGGCTGAGCGGGGAGGGCGCCAAGCCGGCGCAGGAAGCCATTGTTCGGCTGGCGCGGCGCGCGATCGACATCGACCCGCGCTACGCCGAAGCCTGGGCGCTGATGGCGCAGGCGCTGTCCACCCTCCAATTCCGCCACGGCCGCGCCGACGCCGGCGGGCTGGCGGCGGCGGAAAAGGCGCTGTCGCTGGACCCGAATGTCGCCTCTGCGCACGCCGTGAAGGCGCGCCACCTGGCCGAGGCGGGACGCCAGAAGGAGGCCGACGCCGAGCTCGCGACCGCGCTGCGGCTCGATCCAGCGGCGATCGAGGTCAACGAAGCGGCGGCGTACATGGCCTTCCGCAGCGGCCGGATGGAGGATGCGATCCGCTACTACGAGGCCGCGGCGGCGGTCCCGGAGGGCCCGTTCGGCATCCCGGCGATGCTGATCACCTGCTACGAGGCGATCGGCGATCGGAATGGGGCCATCCGGTCGGCGAAGACCACCCTCGAGCGCGCCGAGGCCGTGCTCAAGCAGGATCCGAACAACGCCGACGCCGTCGCGTTCGGGGCCTGCGCCTTGGCGGCGCTTGGCGAAGGCGAGCGGGCGCGCGACTGGGTGCGCCGGGCGCTGCTGATCGACCCGGACAGCCGCACGATGCGCTACAACCTTGCCTGCGCGCTCGCGACGCATCTGGGCGAAGTCGACGAGGCCATCGCGCTGCTGAAACCCTACCTGGCGCGGGCGACCCGCGCCGAGCTCGCGCACGTCAAGGCCGATCCGGATCTGAAGGCGGTGCGCGCCGACCCGCGCTTCATCCGCATGCTCGTCGAGGCGGAGACGCGCCGCCCCCGCCGTCAGCATCGCGGCGGCGCACGGGCGCTCATCAAGCGGGCGCGCGGGCGCGGACGCGGACCGCGTTTGACTTAAGGGCGGCCTCGCGTGCTCAATCACGGCAAAGCCCGTTAGCGGCCGCGACACAAGGGAGGAACGGAGATGTCGGAGCGCCCCGAGGTTGTGCTGCCCCAGCATCTCGACGAGATCGACGCGGCCTTCATGACCAAGGCGCTCAGAGCCAGCGGCCACATCGCCGGCTCGAACGCGGTCGTCGCCACCGAGGAGTGCGGCGTCGGCATGACCGCCGGCTATTTCTCGGCCATCAAGAAGGTGAAGTGCGCCTATCGCGATCCGACCGAGGCTCGCGACGCCTTCGTGGTCAAGGCATGGCCGCCGTTCGAGATCCTGCCCAAGGAGGCCATCGCGGCGATGTTCGTGAAGGACATCAGGGCCTACGCCTTCCCCGGCGCGCGCTTCTATCCTCGACCCAAGACGCATCTGGCCGCCTTCGACGAGAGCGACAATCGCTGGGCGCTGGTCATGGAGGACGCCGACTCCTTCGCCGAGCACAAGGTGCACGAGAGCGAGATGACCGAGGCGGAGGTCATGTCGATGATTCCGAAGATGGTCGACGTGGCCGTGGCCTGGGAGGGTTGCGAGACCGGCGAGAAGGCGCGCGAGCTCGAGGCGCTGGGCGTCGACTTCTGGGCCTCGGACGCCAACCTCGCCATCTACAAGCAGGTGATGCCGGGCGGGGCGAAGTTGTTCGACCGCTTCACAGCCAGCAGGGGTTCAACCGTGGTCGGCGAGCCCACCTGGGATGCCTCGGTCGGACCGGGCTTCGCCGAGCTTTTCACAACCAGGCTCGACGCCTTTTTCGCCCGCGCCAGGCCGGAGAACGGCGCGACCTGCTCGCTCAGCCACGGCGACTTGCGCGGCGACAACATCTTCTTCTGCGAGCCCTGTGCGGACTATCCCGACGGCTGGCTCTGCATCGACTTCCAGCTGCTGTTCCGCGGGCCTGTCCCGTCCGACCTCGCCTATCTGATGAGCTCGGGCTCGGTGCTGCCCGAGGTCTACGCGGAGCCGGCGCTGTCCCGGGTGCTCAGCGCCTTCTACGACCAGTTCATGCAGCGGACATCGCTCTACAAGGGCTACACGTTCGAAGCGTTCGTCGACGAGTTCGCGATGATGACGATGGTGCCCATCGTCTACTACGTCGGCATGGGCGCGGCGTTCTGGCAAGGCGGGGCGCTTCGCAACGAACTGCCCACCCGCATCGAGCTGGGCGGCAAAGGCGCGACGGAGGCGGACCTGGCGCCCGAGGAGCTCCGCCAGCGCATGTGGTGGCGCAAGGCCTTCGCCAACTACCGCGCGAACCTGATCCGCTTCGGTCTCTACGACCGCCTGAAGGCGCTGCCGGAAACCCAGGCGGGCCTCGGGCCTTGGGTCGAGGTCCCGGACCACCTGCGCTGACGCGAATCGCGGCCACATAAGCTCTCCGAAACGATTTGCGCCGTATTGTGACGCTCGTAAGGGGGCGTCCGCGTGAAGATAGCTCTTGTGGCGCTAGCCGCGGCGGCGGCCGCCGTCCTTGCGCCCGTCCTCGCTACGGCGCAGGCGCGCCATGCGGCCATCGATCCGGCCTACCTGGCGCGCGAGATCGAGTCGCGGGCCGACCGGACCAGCTTCGCCGACCTGGAGCGCTTCGGCGAGGCCGCCCGCCGCGAACGGGGCGAGCCAGCGCTCGCGAAGCTCGAACACGTCGCCTGGATCTTCCTGAACCAATCGGAATTCGACCGTTTTGATCGCTGGAACGCCGCGTTGGCCGAGCGCGCCAGCGATATGGGCGGCCGCCGCTATGCCGAGATCGCCCGCATCAACGCGCTCAAAGCCCGCTACGACCAGGGCGACACCTCGACCCACGCCGAAATCGCTCGCCTGGCCAGAAGCGAGCCCGACTGGTTCGCGCGCATCCACGCCGCTGTGTCCGACGCCACCCTGCTGATCGAGGAGGACCGTACGGGCGAGGCGCTCAAGGAGATGTACAGCGCCGAGGAGCTGATCCCGGAGGGCGATCCGGCCGCCAACGCCGCCGAAACCGACATCTGGGGGACAATCGGGCTCGGCCTGATGTCGGTGGACGATCTCGACGGCGCCGCGCGCGCGTTCCAGAGGGCCGACTTCCAGTTTGCCGATCCGAGCTATCCGCGGCCCGACTTCGACGACGTCTACAACATGGCGCACATGGCCATTCAGCAAGGCGACGCAGCGTTGGCCGAGCAGCTGGCCGGCGTCCACCATCGCCTGGCGCTTCGCTCCGACCTGCCCCACCTGCGCATCTGGGACCAGAACCTCTGCGCCATGGTCGCCGACTCCTTCCAGGCGCCCAAGGATGTCATGGCCTGCCTGAGCGGCCTGGATGCGCGGCTGAGGGGCGCCGACTTCCTTGCGCCCGATCTCTTGCCGCTGCGGGCCATCGCCGAGGCCAGGCTGGGCGACATCCCCGCGGCCAAGAGCGACCTGGCGCGCATCCAGGCGCTCGTCGCCTCGCACCGGATGCAGGCGTCCGGCCTCTCCCGCGCGCCCGAGGTCCAAGCCGAGATCTTGATGGCGCAAGGGGAGGGCGGCGAGGCGTTCGCCGCTCTGCGCTCCTACGAGCGGGGGCGCTCGGTGGCCGACGCCCAGCGCTTCAACGTCGGCGTCCACCAGATCACCAGCCAGCTGCACGGCCAGCTCGAGACCTCGCGACGCGCCGCGGAGCTGCAAAAGGACGTCACCCGGTTCCAACGCTGGATCCTGATCGCACTCGGCGTCTTCGTGCTCTGCGCGGCCGGCGTCGTCGTGTGGCAGCGGCGAGCGGCGCTGCGCTTGCGCGCCGAGCGCCTGAGGGCCGAGGCGGCCAACCGCTCGAAGAGCGAGTTCCTGGCCAATATGAGCCACGAGATCCGCACGCCGCTGAACGGCGTCGTCGGCGTGGCCGAGATGCTGGCGCAGGCGGGCCTCCCGCAGCGCGAGCGCGAGATGGTCGAGATCATCAAGAGCTCGGGCCAGTCGCTGGAGCGGCTGCTGTCGGACGTCCTCGACCTGGCGCGCGTTGAAGCCGGCAAGCTCACGATCGAGCGGGCGCCGTTCCATGCCGGCGACCTGGTTCGCGCCGTCGCCGGCCTCGCCCGGCTCCGGGCCGACGAGAAGAGCCTCAAGCTCGACGTCGAGGTCGCGCCGGCGCTCGAGGGCTGGTTCATCGGCGACGCGACCCGCGTCCGCCAAATCCTCACGAATCTCGTATCCAACGCGGTGAAGTTCACCAGCGAAGGCTCGGTGACCATCGACGCCGAGACGCTCGTCGACGGGCGCCTGCGGTTCAGCGTGTCGGACACCGGCGTCGGTTTCGACGCCACGGCGCGCGATCGGGTGTTCGGGCGCTTCCAGCAGGCGGACGGGTCCATCACGCGCCGCTTCGGCGGTACGGGCCTCGGCCTCGCCATCTCACGCCAGTTGGCGTTGCTCATGGGCGGCGAGATCGACTGCTGGAGCGCGCCAGGCGAGGGCGCCCGATTCTGGTTCGTCGCCCCGTTCGAGCGCGCGGCCGCGCCGGCGGCCGCCGAGCAGGGAAGCGCCGATCTGGGCGCGCCGGACCGGGCCCTCAAGGTGCTCGTGGCCGACGACCACGCCACGAACCAGACGGTGATCCGTCTGATGCTCGATCAATTCGGCGTCGAGACCACCGTCGTCGAGAATGGGGCGGAGGCGCTGGCCAGCCTCGGACGCGAAGCGTTCGATCTTGTCTTCATGGACATGCAGATGCCGGTGATGGACGGGCTCGAAGCGACGCGCCGCATCCGCGAGGCGGAGCGGGCCGAGGGCCGCCCCCGCACCCCCATCGTCATGCTGACCGCCAACGCCCTCCCGGAGCAGATCGAGGCCGGGCGCCGCGCGGGCGCGGATGCTCACCTAGCAAAGCCCGTTACCGCCGCCAGTTTGGCTGCGGCCCTGAACATGAGCCTGGAAGCGAAAGGCGCCGAGCGCGCGGTCGCCTGACCTCGCCGCTAGGCCGCGCTGGCGGGAGCCGCCGCGTCGAGCCGATCGAGGCTCTCGCGCGGCAGGTCGAGCTCCGCCGCCGCCAGGTTCTCGCGCAGGTGAAGCCGCGACGACGTGCCCGGGATCAGCAGGACATTGGCCGCACGCCGCAAGAGCCAGGCGAGCGCGACCTGACGTGGCGTCGCGGCCAGGTCGGCGGCGACCGCGGACAGGGCGGCCAGCTGCAGCGGCGCGAACCCGCCGAGCGGGAAGAAGGGCACGAAGGCCACGCCTTCGTCGGCAAGCTGGTCGACCAAGGCGTCGCCGCGGCGCTGCGCGACATTGAAGAGGTTCTGCACGCAGACGATCGGGCAGATCTTGCGCCCTTCTGCGATCTGCGCGGCGGTCACGTGGCTCAAGCCCATGTGCCGGATCAGCCCCTTTTGCTGCAGTTCGGCCAGCACCGAGAGCGGGGCTTCGATCGAGCCTTCGCCGGGCGCGGCAAGGCCATGCATGCTGCGGAAGTTGACCACGTCCAGCGTATCGACGCCCAGGTGGCGCAGATTGTCGTGCACCGCCTGGGTGAGCTCCTCGGGCGACAGCGCCGGCAGCCACGAACCGTCCTCGCCGCGCCGTGCGGCGATCTTGGTCACGATGACCAGGTCGTCCGGGTAGGGGTGGAGCGCCTCGCGGATCAGTTCATTGACGACGTAGGGCCCGTAGTAGTCGCTGGTGTCGATGTGGTTGACCCCGCTGGCGACCGCCTCGCGCAGCACCGCGATCGCCTCGGTCTTGTCCTTCGGCGGGCCGAACACGCCTGGGCCGGCGAGCTGCATGGCGCCGTAGCCCATCCGCCGCACGGTGAGGTCGCCTAGCGCGTATGTTCCAGCGCGGTCGATCGCATGCATGGCGGGCTCCCTGAGGCGCGGACAGCCGATCCAATAGCCTTAACCGCAGCGAACGCCAGAGACTTGCGGGGCATGCGCTGGGACCAAGTGGCTTTGCCCTCAGGGCATAGCCAAGTTCAGCCCCGGCGGCCCTTGGGATTTGTCACCTCGAGCGCCTTGGGATGAGGCCCGAGCGCGAGTTAGCCCGGCCCTGCGGATTGCGCCAGCGCCACGGTGAGTCCGTTCCGGACCGCGACGGCGGCCAGCCTCTCGAGATCCAGCGGCCCTCCGGCCGTCTCGCGGTCGAGGTCGGCGAAGAGTTGCGACGCCCCGGCCCGTGAGGTCATCGAGATCATCTCGCCGCCGCCCGCGCCGAAGCGGAACCAGTGCGTCACGCCTGCGGGGATATGCACGAAGGCGCCGGCCCTGGCGATTTGGCTCTCCTGCCCCATGCCGAAGGCGATCTCTCCGGAGATGACGTAGAACGACTCGTCCCAGTCGTGTGCGTGCGGAGGCGGGCCGCTGGCC
>DATGIN010000034.1:0-27367 GCA_035295705.1 Caulobacteraceae bacterium | reverse complement strand
GGCGAGCGGGCAAAGACAGCGTAGGTCTGGCCGGCTGCGCTGATGTCGTCTGTGTAGCGGCCGCGGCCGGTGATGAACCGGATGTCTTCTCGGCGGCGGACGGGCTGGCCGATCACGGCGTTCATGGCGTCGCTCTCCGTCTCTCAGGCGTTGGCGCCGGCGGCCAGCATCACGGCGCGCACGATGTTGTGGTAGCCGGTGCAGCGGCAGAAGTTTCCGTCGAGCCCAGCTCGGACTTTCGTCTCGTCAAGGCGCTCGCCGCTCTCGATGAGATCGAGCGCGCTCATGATCATCCCGGGCGTGCAGAAGCCGCACTGAAGGGCGTGGGTCTCCTGGAACGCAGCCTGCAACGGATGCAGGGCGCCTGGCTGTCCAAGGCCCTCGATGGTGGTGACGTCGGCGCCCTCGGCCTGGCCGACCAGGACCGTGCAAGACTTCACCGCCCGCCCGTCCATGCGAACCGTGCAGGCGCCGCACTGGCTGGTGTCGCACCCGACGTGCGTTCCGGTCAGGCGCAGGTTATTGCGCAATACATCGACCAGAAGCGCGTTCGGCGGCGCCTCGATCTCCCTGGCGACGCCGTTGACCACCATAGAGACCTTCATCGACGTCCTCCCGGTCTTGCCTCCCTCGCCTTCTAGCCCCCGATCAGGCGCCAGGCCAACAGCGCCAGGGCCACGGCCACGGCGGCCACGCCTCCCCAGATGACCAGCGGCGAGGGCCGCGCGGCGCGGCTTGGCGTGGCTGCGCCCGGCGGCGAGAGCTCGCGAACCAGCGCCGCGAAGAAGTCGTCGGCGGTCTTGCGCGCGGCGGCGTCGATCAGGCGTTGGCCGATCTGGGCCAGCTTGCCGCCGACGCGCCCCTCTGCGGCGTAGGCGATGAGCGTCGCACCGCCATCCTCGGTCAGCGTGACCTTCGCCGTACCGCTGGCGAAGCCAGCGGCGCCGCCCTTGGCGCTAACCTCCAGCGTATAGCCGGCGGGCGGATCCAGGTTCTTGAGGACGACGTCACCGGCGAACGCCGCGTTCACCGGCCCAAGCCGCGCCCGCACGACGGCGTGGAAGGCGTTCTCGCCGGTCTTCGCGAGCTCCTCGCAGCCGTCGATGCAGCGCTTCAGGACCTCGGCATCGTTCAGCGCCGCCCAGACCCGCGCCCGCGGGACGTCGATGCGATATTCGCCCACCTGCTCCATTCGGCCATAAGGGCGCCTGTTCCACCTTGCTGCAAGGCTGCGAGCAAGCCGTGCGTCCTAGCGCCAGTCGTCAGGCCCAGGCGGCGGCATCGGCGGGTGACGCGAGGCCAGCGGCGCCTCTGCGGACTTGGTCCAGAAGTATCCGCTGTGACCGTTGTCGATCTGGCGGACCTGCACAGTCGCGGGGTCGAGGCCAACCATCATGCGGGCGTTCACGCCGTAGATCGCGTCGGCTTCGACCGCGACCATGTGGGTGAGACAGCCGCAGACCTTGCACCGGTGGAACGCCAGGGCGCGATCGCCCCAGGCGTAGGTGTCAGTGGCGGCGGGATCAGGGCTCCGCACCAGCTCGACCGGATCGCGTCCTCGAACGTAGGCCCAGAGCGCTCCGTAGCGGCGGCACAGGGTGCAGTTGCAGTCGAGCACCCAGGTCGGCGGGGCGGCCGTCTCGAACTTGACCGCCGCGCAGTGGCACGCGGCCTTCACTCGGCCGCCTTATCGATCGGCGGCCGATCGAAGTCGCTGGCGGCATGGCGCTCCGGCATCGGATGGTCGCCCCAGGGACGGTTGACCCGTGCGCCGCGTTTCACCGCCGGCCGTGCGCCGATTTCCGCCGTCCAGCGCTGCAGGTGCTTGTAGCTCTGCACGTCGAGGAACTCGCCGGAGCCGTACATCAGCCCGCGGGCGACGCCGCCGTACCAGGGCCACACGGCCATGTCGGCGATCGTGTAGGCATCGCCGGCCAGGTAGGGGGCCTCGGCCAAGCGGCGGTCGAGCACGTCCAGCTGACGCTTCACCTCCATGGCGTAGCGATCGATGGCGTATTCGTTCTTGGTGGGTGCATAGGCGTAGAAGTGGCCGAACCCGCCACCCAGATAGGGCGCGGACCCCATCTGCCAGAAGAGCCACGACAGCGTCTCCGCCCGCCCGGGCTCATCGCTGGGAATGAAGGCCCCGAATCTGTCGGCGAGGTGCATGAGAATCGCGCCCGACTCGAACACCCGGAACGGCTTCGGGCCGCTGCGGTCGACCAGGGCCGGGATCTTCGAATTCGGGTTCGCCGCCACGAAGCCGGAACCGAACTGCTCGCCGTTGATGGGGATCAGCCAGGCGTCGTATTCGGCGCCCTCGTGCCCGGCCGCCAAGAGCTCCTCGAACATGATGGTGACCTTCTGCCCGTTCGGCGTGCCGAGCGAGTAGAGCTGGAAAGGATGCTGGCCAACCGGCAGCTCCTTCTCGTGGGTCGGGCCGGCGACCGGGCGGTTGATGGCGGCGAAGCGACCGCCGCTCTCGTGGTTCCAGGTCCACACTTTCGGCGGGACATACTCTTCGGACATGGCGCTCAGGCTCCTGGCGAAACGGTTCGCTTTCTTCCGACGGCAATCGCGCCGCCAACGGAAGCGAGAAAATCTATCTGGCGCGTTATGGTCGGTGCGAGGAGGCGCAAAATGGGCGAGCGAGCGGCGGCACGGAACGCGGGGGCGTCGGCGAGCGCCATCCAGGCCCACTACGACGTGGGCAACGCCTTCTACGCGCTCTGGCTCGACCCCACGCTGACCTATTCCTGTGCGCTCTGGGAGGGCGCCGACGACACCCTCGAGGACGCCCAGCGGCGCAAGCTCGCCTGGATCGCCGAGCCGGTGCTGACGGCCGGCGCGAAGCGGGTGCTCGACATCGGCAGCGGTTGGGGCGGGATGCTCGCCCACCTGACGGCGCACGGCGTGACCAGCGCGACCGGCCTGACCCTCAGCCAGGAACAGTTCGACTACGTCTCGCAGCGGAAGCTGCCGGGCGTCGAGGTGCGGCTCGAGAGCTGGCGCGACCACCAGCCTGCCGCCCGCTACGACGGCATTGTCTCGGTCGGCGCCTTCGAGCACTTCGCGGACGTCAACCTCCATGCGGACGAGCGGATCGCGGTCTACCGCGACTTCTTTGCGGCCTGCCATCGGTGGCTTGCGCCGGGCGCGCCGCTGGTGTTGCAATCCATCGCTTACGGGCCTGTGCCGGCGGCGACGGGCCGCGAGCTCTTCCTGCAGATATTCCCGGAGTCCGACCTCCCGCGGCCGTTCGAGATCTTCAAGGCCGCCGACGGGCTCTTCGAGGTCACTGCCTTCCGCAACGACCGCGAGCACTACAGCCGCACCCTGCGCGCCTGGAACCGCAACCTCAGCGACCGCTCGGCGCAGGCGCTGGCCGAGGTCGGGCGCGAGCGGCTGGCGTTCTACAAGCGCTACCTCGCCATCGCGACGCTGATGTTCGAGGGGCGACACGCCGTCTTGCTGCGCCTGCGGATGACGAGGGTCTAGCCGCCTCGCAATCGGGGTCTCCAGGGGCTACATGAAGCGGCCTCGAACCGACGAAGGCCCTGCATGGCGCTCGACATCGCCGCCCCGGACACCCTCAGCGTGGCGCGCGACGCCATCGCGCTGCCGGCGGGCGCGCGCGTGCTCGTCGCGATGTCGGGCGGCGTCGACTCGACCGTGACCGCCGCGCTGGTGCAGCGCGCCGGCTACGAGGCGGTGGGCGTCACGCTGCAGCTCTACGATCACGGCGCCGCCGCCCAGCGGAAGGGGGCCTGCTGCGCCGGCCAGGACATCCACGACGCCAGGGCCGCGGCCGACGCCATCGGCATCCCGCACTACGTGCTCGACTATGAAAGCCGCTTCCGCGAGGCGGTGATGGAGGACTTTGCCGACGCCTACCTGCGGGGTGAAACCCCGATCCCCTGCGTTCGCTGCAACCAGACGGTCAAGTTTCGCGACCTCGTTGACGTGGCCAAGGATCTCGGCGCCGCCGCGATGGCGACCGGGCACTACGTCCGCCGTGTGGACCGCCGGGGCCGAGCGGAGCTTCACCGCGCGTTGGACGGCGCGCGCGACCAGTCCTACTTCCTGTTCGCCACCACCCCTGACCAGCTCGGCTTCCTGCGCTTCCCGCTGGGCGGGCTAGAGAAGCCGGCCGTGCACCAGGCGGCGGCCGCAATGGGCCTCGGCGTCGCTGCCAAGCCCGACAGCCAGGATATCTGCTTCGTGCCGCAGGGACGCTACACGACGGTGATCGATCGGCTGCGTCCGGGGGCGGTCGGCGAAGGCGACATCGTGCACATCGACGGGCGCGTGCTGGGCCGGCACGCCGGGGTTACGCACTTCACGGTCGGCCAGCGTCGAGGCTTGCACGTCGCGGTCGGCGAACCCCTGTTCGTCGTGCGTATCGATCCGGAGCGTCGCCAGGTCGTCGTCGGCCCGCGGGGGGCGGCCTTGAAGGCCGTGCTCCACCTCACCGAAACCAACTGGCTCGGCGACGACGATAGCCTGGAGGCGGCCGCGGCGCGCGGCGCGCGCGTGCTTGCCCGCGTGCGCTCAACCCGCCCGCCGGCGCTAGCGACCCTCGTGCTCGACGACTGCGGCGTGCGCGTTGTCTTCGACGAGCCGGAAGAGGCCGTTTCCCCGGGACAGGCTTGTGTGCTTTACGACGCGACCGAGCCGTCGCGCGTGCTTGGCGGGGGCTTCATCGCCCGCGAGTAGGCCGTTGAGTTCGCCCGGGCCAAGCCCCACTTCTTTCAGTCTGCCACCAAGGAATCCGCCATGTCCGAAAGCGCCTCCGACCCGATCGTCATCGCCGGCTACGCCCGCACGCCCATGGGCGGCTTCCAGGGCTCGCTCGGCGGGGTGAAGGCGACCGAGCTGGGAGCGGTCGCCGTGCGGGCGGCGGTCGAGCGCGCCGGCGTGCTGCCGCAGGACGTCGAGCAGATCGTGATGGGCTGCGTTCTGCCGGCCGGCCTCGGCCAGGCGCCGGCCAGACAGGCCGGCATGGCCGCCGGCCTGCCGCTGAAGACACAGGCCACCACCGTCAACAAGATGTGCGGGTCGGGGATGCAGGCGGCGATCCTCGCTCACGACACGCTGGCGGCAGGCAATGCAGACGTGATCGTCGCCGGCGGCATGGAGAGCATGTCGAACGCGCCGTATCTGCTCGCCAAGCACCGCTCGGGCGCGCGCATCGGCCACGACCGCGTCGCCGACAGCATGTACCTCGACGGGCTCGAGGACGCCTACGAGCCGGGCAAGCTGATGGGCGCCTTCGCGGAGGAGACCGCGGCCGCCTACCAGATCACCCGCGAGGCGATGGACGCCTACGCAACCGAAAGCCTGCGCCGTGCGCGCAAAGCGGTGGAGATCGGATCGTTCGCGCGCGAAATCGAGCCGGTGGTGGTCGAGGCGCGCGGCGGCCCGGTCACGGTCAAGGATGACGAGCAGCCGCTGAACGCCGATCCGGCGAAGATCCCGACCCTCAAGCCCGCCTTCGCCAAGGACGGAGCGATCACCGCTGCCAACGCTTCCTCGATCTCGGACGGCGCGGCCGCGCTGGTGCTGACCCGGGCCTCGACCGCCGAGCGCCTGGGGCTGAACCCGGTCGCCCGCGTCGCCGCGCACGCCGCCCACGCGCAGGAGCCCGGCCTCTTCACCACCGCGCCGGTTCCCGCCATGCGCAAAGCGCTCGAGCGCGCTGGCTGGTCGCTGGGCGATGTGGACCTGTTCGAGGTCAACGAGGCTTTCGCGGTCGTGGCGATGATCGCCATGCGCGAGCTCTCGATCCCTCGCGAGGTGCTGAACGTGAACGGCGGCGCCTGCGCGCTAGGACACCCGATCGGGGCTTCCGGCGCGCGCATCCTTGCGACCTTGCTGGCGGCCCTCGAGGCGCGAGACGAAAAGCGGGGCCTGGCCAGTCTTTGTATCGGCGGCGGCGAGGCCGTCGCCATGGCGGTGGAGCGCATGTAGGCCGTGACGACGAACCCGGTTATCGACGACATCGAACGCCATCGCTACGAGCTGACCGAGCAGGGTGTCACGTCGTTCGCCGACTATCACCGCTCCGGCGGCGTGGTCGTGATCCCGCACGTCGAGACTCCGCCGGCCGCGCGCGGCGGCGGCATGGCGTCGCGCCTCATGGACGGCGTCGCGCAGCACCTCCGCGCCGAGGGGTTGAAGGTCGTCCCGACCTGCCCCTACGCCGCCGCCTGGTTTCGGCGGCGGCCGGAGCTTGCCGACCTCCTCGCCTAGAGGCCGTACGGAATGTGGGCGGCCGCCATCCAGATGAGGCGGATGCCGACGCCGAGGCCGGCGACGGCGGTCAGAATGACGCCCGCGATGCGGAATGCGTTGCTGGGGTTCTTCATCGAAAGCCCCAGGCCGTGGGACAGACGCGCCACGACGAACACGGCGCAGAGTATCTCGACCCAATAGCGGCTGCCCCCCAGAACCTCGAGCAGCGCCGCGCAGACGACGAAGATGCCGGCGTTCTCGGCCAGGTTCCCGTGCCTGCGGATGGCGCGGATCATGTCGGGCTCCTGCGCCTCGCCCAGCGATGGGCCGTGCTGCCGGCGCTGGTTGGCAGCCGCGAACATGAAGAGGCTCTGCAAAATGATGAGAATGCCGCCGGTTACCGCCGAAACCACCGGTGCTTGGTATGGCATTGTCGCTCCCCCCAGATGCCCTCGGATCAGGCAGAATCGCTGGCCGAGGCGCCTACAGCTTAGGCTTCCTGAACTTGAAGATGAACTGCTCCGCCTTGCCCGCTGGGGCTCGGCGAAGATCGCCGTGGCAGAAGGTTAAGCCGCTGGGCAAGAAGCTGCGACTACGCGCCTGAACCCCGTTCGACGAACGTGTCGATGACCCGCTTCTCGCCGGCGTGGTCGAAGGCGACCGTGAGCTTGTTGCCCTCGACCTGGGTGACCACGCCAGGCCCGAACTTCTGGTGGAAGACCCTGTCGCCGACGCCGTAAGCGCCGGCCGCTGACGGCTCGGAGACGGCCACCAGCCGGCCCTCGCCCTCGATGATGTCCTGTCGCGCGCCGGCGCCCCGGGCTTGCGCGCGCCGCCATCCGGGCGAGGAGTAGCCGGAACCGAAGGTCGGCCCTTCCTCCCAGCGGCTGTGTTGCTCGGTCATCCCCGGGCCGCCGCCGTAGTAGCCCGTCTCGCTCATGGCCTCGACGTTGGCCAGCGGCAGCTCGTCGACGAACCGCGATGGCAGCTGGCTGGTCCAGCGTCCGTAGACCTGCCGGTTGGCGGCGAAGCTGACGCGCACGTCCTCGCGAGCGCGCGTCAGGCCCACGTAGGCCAGGCGTCGTTCCTCTTCGAGCCCCTTCTCGCCCTTCTCGTCCATGCTGCGCTGGGAGGGGAACACGCCTTCTTCCCAACCGGGAAGGAAGACGAGGGGAAACTCGAGGCCCTTGGCCGAATGCAGCGTCATGATCTGTACGGAATCGTCGCCGCTCTCGCGGTCGAGGTCCATCACCAGGGAGACGTGCTCGAGGTAGGCCTGCAGCGTATCGAACGCCGCCATCGACTGCACCAGCTCCTTCAGGTTCTCGAGCCGGGTCTGGCTGGTGGGGCCCTTGTCCAGTCGCAACGCGTCGGTGTAGCCGCTCTCCTCGAGGATGGCCTCCAGGACGCGCGGATGCGGCGTCCGCGCCGCTTCGGCCCGCCAACGGTCCATGTCGCGCAGGAAGTTCGCCAGCGCCGTGCGCGTGCGCGGCTGCAGCTCGTCGGTGACCACCAGCCCGCGCGCCGCCTGGCTCGCCGAGATCCCGCGGGCGCGTGCGAACTGCAAGAGGCGGCTCACGGTGGTGTCGCCGATGCCGCGCTTGGGAACGTTGACGATGCGCTCGAACGCCAGGTCGTCGTCCTCGGACTGCACGAGCCGCAGATAGGCGTGGGCGTCTCGGATCTCGGCCCGCTCGAAGAAGCGTGGACCGCCGATCACCGCGTAGGGGATCTGCAGCATGACGAAGCGCTCTTCGAACGCGCGCATCTGGAACGACGCGCGGACCAGGATCGCCATCTCCCGATAGCGCCGCCCGCGACGATGCTCGCGCTCGATCTCGTCGCCGATCATGCGGCTCTCGGCCTCGCCGTCCCAGACGCCGCGAACGGCGACCTTGGTTCCGCCCTCTGCTTCGGTCCACAGGGTCTTGCCGAGCCTGCCCTTGTTGGCGGCGATCAGGCCGGAGGCCGCGGCCAGGATATGTTCCGTCGATCGATAGTTTCGCTCCAGGCGAATGACCTGGGCGCCGGGGAAGTCCCGCTCGAAGCGCAGGATGTTGTCCACCTCGGCGCCCCGCCAGCCGTAGATCGATTGGTCGTCGTCTCCGACGCAGCAGACGTTGCCGCTCGCCTGCGCCAGAAGCCGCAGCCAGAGATACTGGGCGACGTTGGTGTCCTGGTACTCGTCGACGAGGATGTAGCGGAAGCGGCGGTGGTAGTCGGCCAGCACATCGGCGTGGCTGGCGAAGATGCTGAGATTGTGCAGCAAGAGGTCGCCGAAGTCGCACGCGTTCAGGACGCGCAGCCGATCCTGGTAGAGGGCGTAAAGCCTCTGTCCGCGGTTGTTGGCGAAGTGGGCGCCTTCGGAGGCCGGCAGCTTGTCCGGGGTCCAGCCGCGGTTCTTCCAGTGGTCCACCAACCCGGCGAAGTGGCCTGGGGTCCAGCGCTTGGCGTCGATGTTCTCCGCTTCGAGCAGCTGCTTGATCAGCCGCTCCTGATCGTCGACGTCGATGATCGTGTAGTTGGGCTTCAGCCCCACCAGCTCGGCGTGGCGCCGCAGGATCTGGGCTCCGATCGAGTGGAACGTCCCTAGCCAGCGCAGGCCCTCCGCCTGGCCGCCGATCAGGGCGCCGATCCGCGTACGCATCTCGCGCGCGGCTTTGTTGGTGAAGGTGACAGCGAGGATTTCCCAAGGCCGCGCCCGCCCCGTCGCCAGTATGTGCGCGAGCCGCGTGGTGAGCACCCGCGTCTTGCCGGTGCCGGCGCCGGCGAGCACCAGCACCGGGCCCTCGGTGGCTTCGACCGCCTGCCGCTGCTCGGGGTTCAACCCCTCGAGGTAGTTGCGCGCCGGCGCATCGGCGCGCGCAAGGTCGCTGATGCGGGGAGCGGAGGTGTCGGACAACCTGGCGCCGCCTTGGTTCGCGGAGTTGATTCCGGAACATATGTAGCACGCGGCGGCCGTCGCTTAAGGGCCAATGCCATGCGGAGAGGGGAACCAGTCTTTTGGCTACGCCGTTCTCCCAGCCTACCGGCGGGGCAGCAAACGGGGGACGTGGAGACGAACCATGGTCGATACGCCTCAGGCCGAAGTCCGCGAACCGCCGTCCGCGCGCGAGCGCCGCGCCTTTGTGCGCATGGGTTTGTGGGCGGTGATCGCGGTCGCTGTCACCATGACCCTGGCGGCGGCCTTCGTGCTCGCCCACCGCCCGCACACGCCGCAGATCACACCGGGCGTCAAGCAATCGTCGCCGGTGGCGTCGGTGCTAGATCACCTTCAGGTCGGCTGAACCTCGCCCGCCCAGGCGAGGGCGGCCACGCGGCAGGCGGAGGCCAGCGGGCGCGGGCCGCGGCCGGCGTCGATCCTGGCGACCACGCTGGTCAGGCTGAGGCCCTGCTCGCTGGCCATGCGGCCCAGAGCCGCCCAGAACTCGGGCTCCAGCGCGACGGAGGTCGCGTGACCCGCCAGGTTCAAGGATCGTTTGCGCAGCATCAGGGTAGGCCCATCACGAACCTTCTAAATCAGCCTGCAAGCTGAACCCCGAATGAACGCCAACCGCGCAGCCGCTCAACGCTGGGTGGAGCGTCCTATCCAGGCCGGGTCATCGCTTCGGGCCGGACCAGGGCGTCGAATTCCTCTTCGGTCACGTAGCCGCCGCCCACCGCTTCTTCGCGCAGCGTCGTGCCGTTGTGGTGGGCGGCCTTGGCGATCTTGGCGGCGGCGTCATAGCCGATCTTCGGCCGCAGCGCCGTCACCAGCATCAACGATCGCTCGAGCGATGCGGCGATGATGTCCCGGCGGGCCTCGATGCCGACGACACAGTTGTCCGTGAAGCTGCGCGCCGAGTCCGACAGCAGCTTCACCGACTGCAGGAAGTCGTAGGCCATCACCGGGTTGAAGACGTTGAGCTCGAAGTGGCCCGACGCGCCGGCCACCGTCATGGTGGCCTGATTTCCGAACACCTGTGCGCAGACCATCGTCAGCGCCTCGCACTGGGTCGGGTTGACCTTGCCGGGCATGATCGACGAGCCCGGCTCGTTCTCGGGCAGGCTGAGCTCGCCGAGCCCGGCGCGCGGACCCGACGCCAGGAAACGGATGTCGTTGGCGATCTTGAACAGCGAAGCGGCCGCAGCGTTCAGCGCGCCGTGCCCGAACACGAGCGCGTCATGGGCGGCCATCGCCTCGAACTTGTTGGGGGCGGTGACGAACGGCAGGTCGGTTATCGCCGCGATGCGCTCGGCGACCATCTCGGCGAATCCGACCGGCGCGGTGAAGCCGGTGCCGACGGCGGTGCCGCCCTGCGCGAGCTCGCAGATCCCCGGCAAGGTCATCTCGATCCGCGAGATCGCGTTGGCGACCTGGGTGGCGTAGCCCGAGAACTCCTGGCCGAGCGTCAGGGGCATGGCGTCCTGGGTGTGGGTGCGGCCGAGCTTGACGATGTCCTGGAACGCCGCCTGTTTGGCCGCCAGAGCCTCATGCAGATGTCGGAGCGCCGGCAGGAGGTCGCGTGTGACTTCGGCCGCAGCCGCGATGTGCATCGCGGTCGGATAGCAGTCGTTCGACGACTGGCTCATGTTGACGTGGTCGTTCGGATGGACGGGCGTCTTGGAGCCCATGACGCCGCCAAGCATCTCGATCGCCCGGTTGGCGATCACCTCGTTGGCGTTCATGTTCGACTGGGTGCCCGAACCGGTCTGCCAGACCGAGAGCGGGAAGTGTTCGTCAAGCTTGCCGTCGATGACTTCCTGGGCGGCGTCGACGATGGCCTGGCCAAGCTTGGGATCGAGTTGGCCGAGCGCGACGTTGGCCTCGGCGGCGGCTCGCTTGATCACGCCCAGCGCCCAGATGACCGATCGCGGCTGCTTCTCCCAGCCGATCGCGAAGTACTTCAGACTGCGCTCGGTCTGCGCCGCCCAATAGCGATCGGCCGGCACCTCGATCGGGCCGAAGCTGTCGGTCTCGGTGCGTGTTGCGGGCATCGGGCGCTCGGGCCTCCGCAGCGGCTGGCCGGAGGGGTCTAGTCGCCCGCGCCCGGGGCGGCAATGCCGCGCGTCAGAAGAAGCCGGCAGCCGCGCGAAGCGCTATCCGCGCGCCCGTGCGATCGGCTTCGCCCAGCGCGCCGAGCCGCCGTTTGATCTTGCCAACGGCCAGGGTGGCGAGCTTGGAGGCGCGAATGGTCGACGGCGCGGGCAGCCCAGCCGCCGTCTGGTCAGCGACCGGGATGTCGCCGAACCGGTGGTCTTTGTCGGCGGCGGTGATCATCGCTACCCAGACAAGGCCGGTGGAGCGCTCGAACTCTGGCGTGGAGACAACCAGCGCCGGCCGTCGCTTGGCCTCGGCGCCCTCTCCAATCGACACGGCGACCACGTCGAAGGGGCGGTACAGCGCGCTCATAGGTTGGCGTATGCCGCCGCGTCGGCGGGCGATCCCCATTCTGAGAACGAGGCCAGGGTATCCTCGTCCGCCTGCGGCGGGAGCTTGTCGATGATCACGCCGGAGTCGGTGACTCGATAGCGGACGACGTCACCGGGCTTGAGGTTCAGCCGCGCGCGAAGCTCGCGCGGGATCACCGTCTGCGCCTTGGATGTGAGCTTGGATAGAAAGATCGCCATCGGACAGCCCCCCGTCTTACTCTCTTACCCTCCTACCATCGGGCCGACGCCGTTCAAGCCGCTCGGACGCTTTGTCGCAAGGCTATCCACAGCCTTATCCGCTCCACGGCGCCAGCGCCCCCCACAGCAAGAGCTGGGCCCCGAAGGCGGCGAAGATCACCGTGGTCAGAGTGAAGCGCGCCTTTCGCCAGATCGACCAGGAATCGAGCCGGCGTCCGCCGCGCCAGACCACCGGCGTCAGCGCCAGCAAGAGGACGGTCAGAAGCGCCGCCACAAGCGCGCAGGACGAGCCGATCACGACCCAGGGACCGGGCCAGCCGTAGACCACGCGGCCGATGTCGCTGGCGCCTGCCGCAAAGACTCCGGCGCTCGCCATCGCAAGCAGCCAGAGCACCGAGACCGTCGTCTGCACGAGGCTGGCGCGCGCCTGGGTCGGGGTCTCGCGCGCCTCGCGATGGTCGCGGACGGCGAGGCCGACCAGGGTGGCGACGGCGGCCAGCGCCGCCAGCACCGCCATCACCGCCAGCGTCGTCGTGTGATAGATCACGCCCACCCGGTCGGCGGCGGTTGCGCCCGACGGGGGAAACCAGCGGACCGCCCGGCCGTCCTTGAGTTCGAAGGCGGTGGTCTCGAGCCCATCGACGCTCCTGAAATGGCCAGGATCGCCGTCTGGCGCCCACGCCTGCACCCCGCCGTCGCCGGAGGTCAGAAGGCGACCGTCGTCCGTCACGCTCACCTTCGTCTGGCCGATGAGCATCAGCACGAACTTCTCCAGCCCATGATAGGACCGACGGTCGTTCAGATAGGTCCCTGCATAGATGCGGCGATCATCGGTGAGCGCTGGCGTACCCGGCGTGGGCGAAACCGGCGGCCGGGCGTAGAAGTGCTCGACGATCTCGTTCGGCAGCGAGGAGACCAGGACCGGGCCGGTGTCGGTGTTGGTCGTGACGAAGACGCCGAGCTTGAGCGCCGGCACGGTGACCATCTCGGAGTGGAACCACAGCGTGTCGCCGCCGTGTCCTTGCCCGCGATAGCCGCCGGGCAGCGCGAACTCCATGAAACCGTCGTCCCAGCCGTTCACGCCGGGCGCGTTTGCGAACATCGTCGTGCGGAACCCTTGCGCGGTCGCCGGTCCGTAGATGGTCGCCCCCTCCAGCTGGCCGCCGTTCAGGATCATCAGCATGTAGCGGGCCATGTCGCCGGCGGTCGCGGAGGCGGCGCCCGCCGGCGCGCCCTGGGTGACGTACTCGAAGCCCTGCGGCAAGTAGCCGCCGTTCGCCCAGCGGTAGCCGGTCGAGACGTTCGCCGCGAGCGCCGCCGGCATCGGCCTCGGCAGGTCGGCGCGGGCAGGGTAAGGCTCGCGGAACGTGGTGTGGTTCATCGCGAGCGGGCCGGTGATCTCGCTCTCGATCAGGTCCTGGAACGGGCGGCCGTTCACATAGGACGTCGCCTCGCCGGCCAGCATGGCGCCGTAGTTCGAGTAGACGCTGATCTGGGCCGGCGGGCGCACGCGCCGCGGCCGCTCCTCCCGCAGGAAGTCGGCCAGCGGTCTGATGCGATCAGGATTCTTTTCGAACAACGCGCCGAGGACGTGGTCTTCGAACCCGGCGGAGTGGCTCATCAGGTCGCGAACCAGGATCGGTTGCGAGAAGCCTTGGTCGCGGATCTGCAGGGGCTCGGGCAGGTAGAGATTGATTGGCGAGGCAAGGCGGACGCGGCCGGCCTCGACCTCCTTCATCAGCGCGATCCAGGTGAAGGTCTTGGAGATCGACCCGATGCGGAACAGCGTGGCGTCGGCATCCACCGGGCGGCCGGGCGCCGCGAATCCATAGCCGCGCTTCAGCACCACCTGGCCGTCCTGCACCACCGCGACGGCCACGCCGGCGATGTGATTGGTGGTCATCGCTTCGCGCACGACGCCGTCGACGAACGCGCCGAGCTCCGCCGGCGGGATCGGCGTTCCCGGCGCGAGCGGGCCGCCAGTCGGCGCAGCCGTCCCGGTGGTTGGCGGCGGCGCGGCCGGGTGGGCTTGCGGATGCGCTGGCGCTGGCGCCCGATGCGCTGCGGGCGCCGATGGAACGTGAATCACCGCCGGCGGCGGCTGCGGGGCTGGCGGCGGCTGCGTTTGCGGCGCCAACTGGTCAGGCACTTGCGCGGTGCTCGTGGCGCCGAGCGCTCCCGCCGCCCCCAGGACCAGGACCAGCAGGGCTCTGAGCATCGGGCGCATCGGCGTGGGACTCGGGCGGCTGAGCAGTTGGTCTTTAGGGGCTCGGGCAGGCCTTAGAAAGGCGCCTCAGGGCGGCGCCGCGAACGCCATCAACGGCAGGTCCGGGGCGAGCTGCGGCCCCACCCACACCTGCGGCTCCGACGGCGGCTGGGCGCCCATGTCGGCCTCGCGCTTGGCGACGCACGCCTGCACGGCCCGGCCGAGCGCCGCGAAGTCGTGCGCGCCTGGCAGCTCGCCGAGCACGCAGGTGTCGAAGTAGGTGTAGCGGTCGGACTCGCCACAGCCGAAAGACGTCCGATCGGGCCGCGCCGCCGTAAACACCGCGCGGTCCGGCGCGGACAGCGGCGGAATGAACGCGCCGGAGAAACAGGCCGAGACCACGACCACGGTCGGCCGCTCGCCGCAGGCGTCATCGACCATGCTGGCCACGCCCGCCGAGGTGAAGACGTTGGGTCCAAGCACGATCACCCCGTCCGGCCCGCCGTGCGAGGTGATGTAGACGAGGCAGCCGCCGGTCGCCTGGGCCGCCAGGGCCTTCAACTTGTCGGCCATGACGGCCGGCACGGCCGGCAGCACGTTCTCGTGCGGGTAGTCCTCGGGGTGCACGGAAAACTGCGCCATGTTGGCGGTCGAGAAGCCGGCCTTGGCGAAGGCGGCCTCGAGATCGCGGCGGGCGTTGTCGAACACCTCCGAGCGCGCGCCGGAGTGCGCGTGGTCGTCGCCGGCGATGAAGATCGCCGCCCACCTCGAAAAGGCGCTGGCCCCCGCATGGGCGGGCGAAGCAAGGGCGAGGGCGGCAACGACCGCCAAAGAGAGCCCGCGAAGACGCCGCAAAATCCCGCCCCCCGACCCCGGGGCTACTTGTAGTTCGTGAACGGCGTCGGCAACGCCGTGCCGGTCGCCTTGGCCAGCAGCTTGCCCTCGCCGTCAAAGAGCTCGCCTTCGGTGAAGGCGATCGTCTTGCCCCAGCGCACGACCCGCCCGACCCCGCGCATCGGCCCGGGATAGCCAGGGCGGAAGAAGCTGGTCTTCATCTCCAGCGTGGGCGCGACCATGGTCATGCCCGAGGCGACCATGCAGGCCACCGACATGCATTCGTCCAGCATGGCGCAGAGGTAGCCGCCCTGGATCTGCTTCATCGGATTGGCGTGCAGCTCGGCCTTGGCCTCGAACGCCACCTCGACCGTCTTCGTCGCCTGGCTGACGCTGAGCATCTTGTAGCCAAGGTTCTGCGACCCGGTCGGCTGGTTCTTGGTGCGCAGGAAGCGTTGCAGGATCGCTTCGTCGGTCAGCGGCTCTGGCGCTGCGGCGGTGTCGGTCAAGGTGCTATTTCTTCCTGAACTGATCGAGCGAGACCACCTTGGCCTCGTCTGGGCTGGAGGAACGGCGAGGCTTTGGCGGGGGCGGCTCCGCGGCGGCCTTCGGCTCGGGCTTCGGCGCCGGCAGCGCGCTCGGCGCCGCTTCGGGGACCTCGAACTCCAGGCCGAAACCGACGCTGGGATCGACGAAGCGCGTGACCGCCGCATACGGGATCGACAGCCGCTTCTCCTGGCCCGAGAACTTCAGCGTCACCGAGAAGAAGGTCTCCCCCGGCGCGAGATCCCAGAATTCGTGCTGCAGCACGATCGACATCTCGTCCGGATAGAGGGCGAGGATGTCGGGCGGCCCGGAGACGCCAGGCGCCCGCGTGCGGAACGTGATGTAGAAGTGGTGCTCGCCGGGGAGGCCGGCGGGCGCCGCCGCCCGCTTCAACGCCGCCCGCACGACCCCGCGCAGGGCCTCAGGCACCAGCTTGTCGGTGTAGTGCATCAGGTCTTGCGGCGGCTTTTCCTGGGCCATGGCGAACGCGTCGAAAGAGGGAAGGGAGTCTCGGTGCGGTAACGCGCCAGAAGCGTAACGCGCGCTGCCGCGCGCGGCCAAGCCGCAGAATGAAAAATCATCTGGGTGGCTGTCGATTTCGTGGGAGGGGGGTGGGGGCTTCTGTTGCCAGGCGCCCCCGGGCCCCGCCTAGCGCTGCTAAGACGCTAGGACTTTAGTCGAGTAGGTCCGGACCGCATTACGCGGCCAGGGCGAACTCTGGAGCGAAGTTATCGTTCGCAGTTAGTTTTTCGGCCCGAAACGGTGAGCCACGCCGAGAGAAAGCAACGCCTTTACACGTCTGTCGATGCTGATCGGCCCCGTCAGGCGCCCCGGCGATAACCCGAGACGGAAAGGAAGTGGTGGAGCCGCCGGGAATCGCACCCGGGTCCAGTCCGCTTATTGCGCGCGCGTTTATCTCCATAGTCCGGACGGATGCCCGAACGTCCGCAATATAGGCGCGATCCCTTGCCGATTGAAGAACGCACCGGCGGGTCTTGCGCGCTGCTGCACGTCTGTGCTAATTTCTGAACGTGCATTCAGAAACCCAAACCGTCGATCAGCGACCGCCGAGCTTCATCGAGCAGGCCAGGCGCGCGCAGATCATCGACTGCGCCATTGCGGCGATCGCCGAGCTCGGCTTCGCGCAGGCGTCGCTTGCCCAGATCGCCAAGCGCGCCAACGTCTCGACCGGGGTGATCCTCTACTACTTCGCCGGCAAGGAAGAGCTGATCCGCGCCGTCGTCGCCCATGTGTACGGCAGAGGCGCCGAACTGATCACGCCGGCGGTCAATGCCGAGCCGACGGCGCGCGGCGCGCTGCTCGCCTTCATCCGCGCCAACGTCGCCTTCTTCCGTGACCATCCCGACTACGGCCGCGCGGTGATGCACATCAGCCGCTCCGGCGTGCCCGGAGCGTTCGACCCCGGCGTCGACCAGCCGCGCCAGACGGCGTTTCGCGCGATCCTGGCCGCGGGCCAGCAGTCCGGCGAGTTCCGCGCGTTTTCCGTCGACGTCATGGCGACCAGCATCGTCGAGTCGATGGACATCATCCCCCGCCGCCACGCCGACAACCCGGCGCTCGATCTCGACGCCTACGCGGCCGAACTCGTTGAGCTCTTCGATCGCGCCACGCGCGCCCACCATCCTGACCAGGACGTTCAAAGCCCATGAAAACCCTGATCCAGTCCGCCAGTGTGCTCCTGCTCGACCTCGCCTCGACCTTCGTCTTCCTGGCGGTGATGCTGGTCGTGCATCGCGTCCCGGCGTTGGCGCCGCACGCGGTGCAGATCGGCATCGTCAGCGGGATGCTGTTCGGAGTCGGCCAGATCACCACCGAGCTCCTGCGCAAGAAGCCGGTCGGCGTGATGCAGTGGTTGAGCCTCGTGCTGGTGATCGGCTTCGGCGGCGCCTCGCTGCTCACCAACGACCCGCGCTTTGTCATGTTCAAGCCGACGATCATCTACGTGATCGTGGGATCGGTGATGCTGAAGCCGGGCTGGATGAACCGCTACCTGCCCCCGGAGGCGCAGGAATATGTCCCCGACCTTGGCTACGCGTTCGGCTTCATCTGGGCCGGGCTGATGTTCGTCTCGGCCGCCCTGAACCTGGCGGCGGTGCTGCTGCGTCTCGATGTGGTCGCCTGGGCGGCGTTCATGTCGGTGTACGCGATCGCCTCCAAGGCGGGGCTCTTCCTCGTCCAATATGGCGTGATGCGCTTCATCGGCCGCCGCCGCCACCGGCAGCGCGAGGCCATCGGCGCGACGGCGCCGGCCGCCGCCTGAACCTCCGGCGGGCCGGCGCGTATGGTACAATGCCCCTTCGGCGACGGAGGCGAACCATGGCGGATGGCGCGGTCGCAGCGGTAAAGCCGGCGTTCGATGCGGGCGGCCATGTGCGCCGCATGCGCGAAGACGGCTACACGATCGTCGAGGGTCTGATGGACGCGGATCAGATCGCCGCGTTCCGCGCCGGGGTCGAGCCGCTGCTCGGCCACTACCGCGGCCGAAACGACTTCGAGGGCCGAACGACCGAGCGCGTCTACACCCTCGTGGCGCGGGGCAAGGTCTACGAGCAGATCGTGTCCGATCCGCGCCTGCTGGCGATCCTGGGCGCGTTCCTGAAGCCGAACTTCCTGCTCAGCGCCAGTCACGCGATCTGCATCTATCCGGGCGAGAAGGCGCAGTCGCTGCACACCGACGACGCCTTCTATCTGGTTCCGCGCCCGCGGCCGGCGCTTGCGGTCAGCGTCATCGGCGCGGTCGACGACTTCACGGCGGAGAACGGCGCGACCGTGGTGCTGCCCGGCACCCACCGATGGGGCGCCGACGAGATCGAGGCGTTCCGCGATGGCCGCTTGCCGAAGGACAAGATCCCCGAGCCTGTTCCACTCGTTATGCCGGCCGGCTCGATTGCGGCGTTCCCGGGCACGCTTGTGCATGGGGCGGGCGCCAACCGCAGCAAGGCGCCCAGGCTGGGCTACACCAACCAGTATTGCGAGCCCTGGCTGCGGACGCAGGAGAACTTCTACCTGGCCGTCCCGCGCGACCGCGTCGCCGCGATGGCGCCGGAAACCCAGAGCCTGCTCGGTTATTCGATCACCCAGCCATTCCTCGGCATGGTGACGGCCTCGCATCCGGCCAAGACGCTGGATCCAGGCTGGACGCCGGCGATCGTTCGGCAGGCGGTCGAGTAGTCAGCCGTCCAGCGCGCCGCGGCGATCTCGGCGACGTTCAGCGCGCCCGGCGGATGGCCGCCGGCCATCGACCACACGACGCAGCACCCAGCGTCGATGATCGTGGCATGGCCCGCTCCTCGCCGCGCCCGACGGACAGGACCCTTGGCCCAGGCGCCTTCGATCACGCCCGCGTCGGGTGTGAGGTTCCAGCGCTCCAGCCTGGGCGCGAACAGCGCCATGTCGTTCAGAGGCCTTTGAGCCACTCCACCAGCCGCTGGTTCACTTCCGCTGGCCGCTCCTGCTGCGTCCAGTGCCCGCAGCCGGGCAGGATGTCGGCGGTGCGCAGGTTGGGCAGCTCGCTCTTCATGGCGCCCACGATGTCGCGGCGGCCCATCATCGACAGCACAAGATCGCGCTCGCCGCCGATAAAGAGCGCTGGCTGCCGGATACGCCTGCCCTCGAACTGCTGAAGCCAAAGGAAGTCGGCGTCGTGATTGCGATACCGGTTGATCGGGCCGCGGAAGCCCGACTGCTCGAACTCGCCGACGAAGTAGTCGAGATCCTCGGGCGTGAGCCAGGCGGGGAACGGGTCGGGGTCGGGCAACCGCTCGAGCAGGGTCGCGCCAACCGGCTTGTCGGTCGGCCAGGTCCCGTCCGGGGCGTCGCCGCTGATCGCGTAGTAGAAGCGGCGCAGGCCGTTGCGCACGTCACGCTCCAACTCCCGCTCCGCCACTCCCTCGGCCTGGAAGTAGTGCTGGTAGAAGAAGCGGCCGCGGCTGGTGAACAACTCCTCGAAGAGCTCGCGGAAGGAGCGTGTCGGCACACCGGTGTAGGGCACGGAAAGGCCGGCGACGGCCCTGACCTTGTCCGGGCGCGTCAGCGCGGTGTTCCAGACGATGGGCGCGCCCCAGTCGTGGCCGACGACGACGGCGGACCTTCCCGGGCTCAGCGCGTCGATCACGCCCGTTACGTCGCGCACCATATGCTCCATCGCGTAGGCGGCCACCGGGTGCGGCTTGTCCGATCCGCCATAGCCGCGCACGTCGATGGCGCAGGCGGTGAAGCCCGCCTCGGCGACAGGCGTCATCTGATGCCGCCACGAGTACCAGCTCTCCGGAAACCCGTGCACCATCACCACCAGCGGGCCTTCGCCCTCGACCGCGCAGCGCAGCTTGACCTCGCCGGCGTCGACCGTGCGGAATTCTGGCATCAGACCGTCTCCTCCGATCCACGCTCGATGGACAGGACGCCCGTGCGCGAGACCTCGACCAGCCCCAGCGGCCGCATCAGGTCGGTGAACTTGTCGATCTTCGACGGCGCGCCGGTGATCTCGAAGATGAAGCTCTCGCTGGTCGTGTCGATCACGCGCGCACGGAAGATTTCCGCGAGACGAAGGGCTTCGACGCGATCCGCCCCGCTGCCCCGCACCTTGACCAACGCGAGCTCCCGCTCGACCCCGTTCGGGTCCTTGCTCACGTCCTGCACGTAGCGGGTCGAGACCATGTTCTTAAGCTGCGCTTCTATCTGCGCCAGCACGTGCGGCGTGCCGCGGGTGACGATCGTGATGCGGCTGGTGTGCGCCCTGTGGTCGGTCTCGGCGACCGTCAGGCTTTCGATGTTGTAGCCCCGCGCGGCGAAAAGGCCGACGACGCGATGCAGCACGCCCGGCTCGTTGTCCACGAGCACCGCGAAGGTCGCCAGCGCCTCGGTCTCTGCGTCGCGGGTCATGTCGTAGGCCGAAGCCGGCGGCTCAACGCTCATGGCGCTCCTCGGGGGCGGCGTCGGCGAAGCCGTAGCGCGCCCGGCGCCGTCACACCAGCCGCTTGCCGGCCTCGTCGATCACCTCGCCGACTTCGCCGGCGTCGTCGCCCAGCAGCATCTCGTTGTGCGGCTTTCCGGACGGGATCATCGGAAAGCAGTTCTCGGCCTGCTCGACGCGACAGTCGAAGATGACCGGCCGCGGCGCTTCGATCATCTCGCCGATAAGATCGTCGAGCTCGGCCGGCTTCTCGGCCCGCAAGCCGAGCGCGCCGTAGGCCTCCGCCAGCTTCACGAAGTCCGGCAGGCTCTCGGAATAGGAGTGGCTGTAGCGCTCGCCATGCAGCAGCTGCTGCCACTGGCGCACCATGCCCATCCATTGGTTGTTGATGATGAAGATCTTGATCGGCAGCTCGTACTGCACGGCCGTCGACATCTCCTGCATGGTCATCAGGACGCTTGCTTCGCCGGCGATGTCGATGACGAGGCTTCCCCGGTGCGCCATCTGCACGCCGACGGCGGCCGGCAGCCCGTAGCCCATCGTCCCCAGGCCGCCGGAGGTCATCCAGCGGTTCGGCTCTTCGAAGCGGTAGAACTGCGCCGCCCACATCTGGTGCTGGCCGACCTCGGTGGTGACGTAGACGTCGCGGCCCTTCGTCAACTCGTACAGCCGCTGGATGGCGTACTGCGGCTTGATGACCTCGCCGGCCTGGCGGTAGCGCAGGCATTGACGCGCGCGCCAGGCGTCGATCTGCGCCCACCAGCCCTTCAGCGCCTCGCGCGAGCCCTTGTGCCCTTGTTGCCGCCAGGTCGCGACCAGCGCCTCGAGCACAGCGCCGCAGTCACCCAGGATGGGCACGTCGACATGGACGTTCTTGTTGATGGACGAGGGATCGATGTCGATGTGGATCTTCTTCGACTCCGGCGAGAAGGCCGACAGCAGCCCGGTCACCCGGTCATCGAAGCGCGCACCCACGCAGACCATCACGTCGCAGTCGTGCATGGCGTTGTTGGACTCGAACGTGCCGTGCATGCCGACGAGGCCCAGCCAGGCCGGGTCCGAGGCCGGAAAGGCGCCCAGCCCCATCAGGGTCGAGGTCACCGGCGCGCCGGTCAGCGCCTGCAGCTCGCGCAGCAGCGCGCTGGCCCTTGGGCCGGCGTTGATCACGCCCCCGCCCGTGTAGAACAACGGTCGCTTCGCTTCTGCGATCAACGCCACGGCTTCGCGGATCCGGCCCTGTTCCGGGGCGGTGCGCGGCGCATAGGCGTGGGCGAAGCGCACCTGGTCGGGGCGCTCATAGGGCGCCCGTGCGAACTGCACATCCTTGGGGATGTCGACCAGCACCGGCCCGGGCCGGCCGGTCGTGGCGATGTGGAAGGCCTCGTGGATCGCCCGCGCCAGATCCTCGACCCGCTTCACCAGGACGTTGTGCTTGGTGCAGGCGCGGGTGATGCCGACGGTGTCGGCCTCCTGGAAAGCATCGGAGCCGATCAGGTGCGTCGGCACCTGGCCGGTCAGGACGACCAGCGGCACCGAGTCCATCAAGGCGTCGACGATGCCGGTGATCGTGTTGGTCGCGCCGGGACCGGAGGTGACCAGGACGACGCCCGGCCGCCCGCTCGAGCGGGCGTAGCCCTCGGCTGCATGGGCGGCGCCCTGCTCGTGTCGCACCAGGACGTGATGCAGCCGCGGCTCGTCGAACAGCGCATCGTAGATCGGCAGCACCGCGCCGCCCGGATAGCCGAACAGTACATCGACGCCCTGGTCCACGAGCGCACGCACCACGATCTGGGCGCCGGTGAGCGTCTCGACCGGCGCGGCCTTCGCCGTGGTCGTTTCGGGCTGGGTCTCTGAGGGGCTGGTCATGGCTGCTGGCTCGGAATTTGGGCAAAGAAAAAGGCCCTCTGGAGGGCCTTCGGACACGCGACCGATCGCGATGTGAGTGGGTTCACACCGTCGCCGGTCGCCTTACGAGTACGATAATTGCTCTGCGCACGCGCGCTGCTCCCGAATACGAAGACCGGTGAGATCGCATGCTGCCGGCGGAGGGTCAAGGCGAGGTTAAAGGCCCTTCGTGATCCGCCCGCCATGTGACAGCGTATAAGACGTTGCACGCCCGCG
The DNA here is from genome assembly GCA_035295705.1 of Caulobacteraceae bacterium. Lineage (GTDB taxonomy): Bacteria > Pseudomonadota > Alphaproteobacteria > Caulobacterales > Caulobacteraceae > Poindextera. The sequence continues at coordinate 4,883 of DATGIN010000034.1, read as the reverse complement.
CGCGTACTCTGCTCGGGCTGGGGGAGACTTGGACATGCAGACATTGCTTCGACCCGCAACGCGCGAGGTGCGTTCGCGCGTCTTCGACAGCGCCCGCTGGGCGGGCTACCAGCCGCGGCCCGACGACATCATCATCTCGACCTATCCGAAGTGCGGGACGACGTGGACCCAGCGCATCGTCAGCATGCTGGTGAACGGGATAGCCGAGCCGCGGCCGATCGAGTCGCCTTGGTTCGACATGCGCCTGTTTGGTCCGGTGGAGGCGGCCATCGGCGAGGCCGAGGCGCAGCCGGGCCGCCGCTATCTGAAGTCGCACCTGCCGTACGAAGCGCTGCCCGTCTACGCCGGCGTGAAGTTCATCCACACCGCCCGCGACGGCCGAGACTCGGCGATGTCGTTCCACAACCACCTGATCGGCTTCAAACCGGAGATGTGGGCCAACTTCGGGGCCGTGAACCGCGCCGACCCCAAGTTCGGGGACGACCCGCCCAGGCCGGCCGAAGACCTGGCGGAGTACTTCCGCGACTGGCTGGTGGACGGCGGCGCCTACGGGGACCCCGGGGCCTCCTACTGGGATATGGAGCGCAGCTACTGGGCCGCGCGGCGCGAGCCGCAGATGCTTCTGGTTCACTACAGCGACATGAAGTCCGACCTGGCGGGCGAGATCGCGCGGATCGCCGCCTTCCTCGAGATCACTCTGCCGGCCTCCGTCATGGCCGAGATCGCCGAGGCGGCGAAATTCGACACCATGCGCGCGCAGAGCCAGGTCATCGCGCCGTTCACCCAGCTCGCCTGGGACAAGGGCGGCGACCGCTTCTTCAACAAAGGAACCAACGGGCGCTGGAAGGACGTGCTGACCGCCGAAGACCTCGCCCGCTACCGCGAGCGGATCGCCGCCGAGTTCACGCCCGGCCTGGCGAGCTGGCTCGAGAACGGCCGCCTGGTCGCCGGCGACCCGCGGACGTCGGCGGACTAGGGCGGGGCCGGACTATGGGGCCGGACCCTCGGCCTGACGCTCGATCTGGGCGAGAACCCGTTGCTTGTTCTCGTTAATCGTCCAGCGGGCCGGCGACGTCCAGTAGAGCTCAGGTCCGAGCTCGAGGGTGTGCTTCGTCCGCAGCGTCAGCTCAGTTCGCCGATCCGGCCGCTGCGTCAGGACAAACCTCGTTCACTTGCGGGCCTTGAAGTCCTGCCGCCGGAGCCAGCCTTCGAAGGTGAATGGATGGATCACGACCGCCAGCGTTGCTCGGCAGCGATCGGGCGCGGAGATCTTGACGAGGGGGCTGCACCCGTCTGATGACCGCGGGTCATCTAGTGATCCGGCGCCATTGAGATGGTCACGTTTCCGCCCTTGACGCTGTAGCCGACCAGCGGCTTGGCTTTGCCGTTCAATACGTCAGCGAAGAGTCGGGAGGCCATCTCCGCCGAGGGGCGCCCGGCGAAATAGCCCACCACCCAGGTCGTGTCGCCCCGGCTCGTCGTCGCGACCCACGGCGTCGGCGCTGATTGGCTCGCGCCGTTGGTTATGGCCAGCAACGAGTCCGGCGCGACGACTAGAACCGGGGGACTCTCCATGGTTGCGGCGCTCACCTGATCGGCAGCTCCGTCGCTGCCATCGGCGTGCACGGCACGCCAATCGAGGAGGGGAGGGGAGCCGTCCACCGCGCCTTCAACGCACCAAATGGCGGGCGGAGTTGGCTCGGCCTTGCCTCGCTTCGCCGCGCCGAGAGCCTCGGCTCCAAAAAGTGCGCTCATCATCGCCATGCCCTCTAGGCTCTTGCGGTCGGTTATCGGAGCGCCGGGGCGGTCGGGCGCGGTCGAGTGCGCACAGAGAGCCAGCCTGGCGCCGGCGGACTTCTGAACCAGAGCGGTGAACGACGAGATGTCGGCGCGGACGGCCTGCTCGGCGGCGGAGGGATAGGTAGCGCGGTATTCGAGCAGCCACCCGTCCAGATTGGCGATCCAAACCGCGGAGTGGATGTCGATATCTTCGGCGTAGACCGCCGTCTCCCAGGTCAGGCCGTTATCGATCGAATGCGTCTCGGATATGATCCGAGGGTGTTTTTCCTTGCGGGCCTGTTCGAGCGCTCCCTTCGCTTCACGGTAGAATGCGTCGACGTTGAGCGGGGCGACACGCGTCAAGTACACCGTGACGTCTTCGAGCTCGGCGGCATAGTTGCAGCTCACATCCAAGCCCACCGCGTCGTAAACAACTGAATTTGTGCGCTTGTAAGCGTCGAACCGGGCGGGGCAGACCAAGCCTGACTGCAGGTGTTCCAGGTCGTCTGACGCGTCGGCGCGCCAGACGCTGAGCGGCGGTTGTTTGGGCGGAGCGACGAGGGGGTCGGCCGTCGCAGACGCGAACGAGAGCGCCATTAGCAGACCGGGCGCCAACGTGATCAGTCGCATGCTTCCCCCCAGGGTTGCGCTCGCACACGCTATGCCCGCCGTCGGCCCCTGGCTATCAGCAACCGCCACTGTTCGTCGGCGTCGACCGCGTTGATGCGGAGCCAGGCGGGGGCCTGATTGCGGAACCAGGTCAGCTGGCGCTTGGCGTAGCGGCGGGTCGCCTGTTGCGCGGCGGCCAGCGCCTCGGCCGGCGTGAGCGCCGGGTCGGTGAGCTCCCGCAGGCCGACCGCCTTCATTGCGGGCAATCTCGGATCGAGCCCGCGCGCCATCAGCGCGCTCGCTTCCTCGACGCCGCCGGCGGCGACCATGGCCCCCAGCCGCGCGTCGATGCTGGCGTAAAGCGCCTCGCGCGGCGGCTCGAGCACGGCCGCGCGCCAGGAACCTTCGCCGAGCGCCGGCCTGGTCGCCGCATGCCAGTCGCTCAACGGCCGGCCGGAGCTGCGAGCGACCGCCAGCGCGCGCGTGAGGCGCTGGCGGTCAGCGCGGGCGATCCGCGCCTCCGAGGCCGGATCGATGGCGCGCAGGTCGGCGCGGAAAGCGTCCTCGCCCCGCTCGTCGAACGCCTGCTCGGCGGCCTGCCGCTCGGCTGCAGGAACGGCCGGAATGTCCGCAAGGCCGGCGGTGAGAGCGCGGAAGTAGAGACCTGTCCCGCCGACCACGATCGCGGGGCGGCCGCGCGCGGCGATCGCGGCCAGCACTTCCGTCGCGGCGCGCAGCCAGCGGCCGACCGACCAGCCCTCGGCCGCGTCGGCGGTACCGAACAGGTGGTGCGGCGCCAGCGCCTCCTCGTCGGGGGTCGGACGCGCGCTGAGGACGCGGAGGTCGCGGTAGAGCTGCAGGGCGTCAGCGTTCACGATCTCGCCGCCCGCCGCCCGCGCCAACCGCAGGGCGAGCACGGACTTGCCGCTTGCCGTGGGGCCGGCGATCAGCCAGATGCGGGCCGCCATGCTGGTCGTCCTAACCCTGGTCGCGCCCGATCTCGATAGCCTGGAAGAGGCGATCCCGCACGCGCTGGAGGCGATGGCGGGCTGCGGGTGCACCATCCGCGACTACAACATCCTCGGCGACGGGGCGGCCGATCTCGTCGTGGAGCATGCCGATCCGCGAGTCATCCATCGCGCGGCGGCGGAAGCCATGGCGCGCCGTCCGGTGGACGTGTGCGCCCAGCCGCTCGAGCGGCGCAGAAAGCGGCTGCTGGTCGCCGACATGGACTCCACCATCATCGACAAGGAGTGCCTCGACGAGCTCGCCGACTTCGCCGGCGTTCGCGACCGGGTGGAGGCGATCACCGAGCGGGCGATGCGCGGCGAAATCGAGTTCGCGCCGGCGCTGCGCGAGCGGGTCGCGATGCTGGAAGGGCTGGCGGTGGCCGAGCTCGAGCGCTGCTACGCCGAGCGCATCGAGCTGAATCCCGGCGCGCGCACGCTGGTCCGCACCATGGCCGCGAACGGCGCCCGCTGTGTGCTCGTCTCAGGCGGCTTCGATGTGTTCACGCGACGGGTGGCCAGCGACGCAGGATTCCACTTCGACCGCGCCAACAGCCTCATCGAGGTGGATGGGGTGCTCTCGGGGTCGGTTGCGGAGCCGGTGCTTGGACGCGAGGCGAAGCTGGCGGCGCTCGTCGAGGAGGCGAGCGCGCTTGGCGTCGACCTGGCGGACACGATCGTCGTCGGCGACGGCGCAAACGACCTGGAGATGATCAAGGCCGCTGGCCTGGGCGTCGCCTATCGCGCCAAGCCGATCGTCGCCGCCGAGGCGACCGCGCGTGTCGACCACGCCGACCTGACCGCGCTGCTCTACTTCCAGGGCTATTCCGCCGACGCGTTCGTAACCGACTGAGACAAAGCTTGAGTTGGCGCGCTCGCGCGCGGCCGGCTAAGCGTGGCCATGCTGTTCCCGCGGCAGGTCCGGGCCGTCGTCTTCGACATGGACGGCTTGCTGATCAACTCCGAAGCCGTGATCCGCGACGCCATGATGGCGACCGCGCGCGACATGGGCGCAGCGCTGCCGCACGAGGTGTTCATCCGCATGGTCGGGCTGACCCACGCCGCCAGCGACGCCGTCGCCCAGGCGCACTTCGGTCCGGACTTCCCGCTCGAGACCTTCAACGAGGAGGTTTGGCGCCGCGCGCAGGCCGTCTTCGACGCCGAGGATATCCTGAAGGATGGGGTGGTCGAGATCGTCGACTGGCTCGAGCGGGCGGACATTCCGCGCGCGGTCGCCACATCCTCCGGCCACCCGCACGTCAGGCGCCAGCTCGAGCCGTCGGGCGTTTATGACCGCATGAACGCCATCGTCGCTCGCGGCGACTACGAGCACGGAAAGCCGAAGCCGGACCCTTACCTGGTCGCCGCCGGACGGCTGGGCGTCGCCCCGGCCGACTGCCTGGCGCTGGAGGATTCCCACAACGGCGTCCGCGCCGCCCACGCCGCGGGCATGATGACGGTGATGGTTCCCGATCTGCTGGAGGCCAC
>DATGIN010000033.1:0-9862 GCA_035295705.1 Caulobacteraceae bacterium | reverse complement strand
GCTGTTGGGCGGCCTGTTCGTCGACGTCTTCCGCGGCCACCGGATGGCGGCGAAGCTGCTCGTCCGGGCGATCGACGACACCGTCTACATCGAGGGCGCTCCCGGCCGCGACCACCCGGACTACGCCGAGGTGCTGAGCCGCATCCGCTCCGGCCAGGAGCGTCGCCGGGTCGTATTCCTGGGCGCCTGATCCGCAGGGGCGGCCAGCGCGTACATAAGGCCCGAGGAGGCGGGCCCGATGACGCGCAGCCTGATCGCCTACGGGATTCTGATCGCCACCTTCCCGGCGCTGGACATCGCCTGGTTCGCCGGCCTGGCGCATGGCTTCTACCAGGCCGAGATCGGCCGCCTGCTCAATCCCGCGCTGCAGCTTGCGCCCGCCGCGGCCTTCTACGCGCTCTACGCGGCGGGCGTGCTGACCTTCGTGCTCAGTCCGCGCGCGCGGCTCGGTTGGCGCGCAACCGCGCTCGCGGCGGCGTTCTTCGGCCTCGTCGCCTATGGAACTTTCGACCTGACCTGCCTCGCCCTCATGCGAGGATTCACCCTGGCGGCCGGCGTCGTCGATATCGCCTGGGGCGTCTTCGCGACCACGGCGGCCGCCAGCCTCGCGCGCCTGGCGCTCGTGCGAAGCTAGATCACGCGGGGACGGCGGCGCCCCACTCGTTCCAGCCGGCCCAGCGCGGCGTGCCCGGCAGGTACATCGTCTCGAACCGCTCCAGGCGGAACCCCGCCGCTTCGACCGCGCCCTTCACCGGGCGGGTGAGGTGGCAGCCGCCGGCGATGTGCTTCCAAACCGGCTCGATCCGCCGCTGCCACTTGACCACGTCTGCGTCGGGCGCGAGCCCGTGCTCGCAGAAGAGGAGCTTGCCGCCGGGCTTCAGCACGCGTCTCGCTTCCGCGAGCGATGCGGCCGGATCCTGCACCGAGCACAGCGTGAAGGTGCAGACCACGCAGTCGAAGCTCCTGTCGTCATACGGCAGCGCCTCCGCGCGGCCCTCGCGCACCTCGACGGGGATGGGCGCCCCGGCCACGGCCTCCTCGGCGCGGCGACGGAGCGGCTCGGACGGCTCGACGGCGGCCAGGCTCTCGACTTTGGCGGCGTCGTAGTAGGGCAGGTTCAGCCCGCTGCCCATGCCGAGCTCGAGCACGCGGCCGCGCGCGTCCGGCACCACCTTCGCCCGCTGGTAGCGGATCGGCTTGGTCGAACAGGCGCAGTTCAGCAGCCAGGGAACGACGATGCGATCGTAGAGGCCCATCGGCGAAGCTTAGGCGCAGGGACGGGCGTTGGCCACGGGTGGCCATCGCCCCTGCCGACAATTCTGTTGCGCGGGTCGCCCCTCATACGCTTGAAGTCGCGCGAAGTCGGCGCCGCTTAAATCCGCGGCTTGGGAGGCCTGGTTTGGGCAAGAAGCGCGCGCAGTACCTGTTCACCAGCGAGTCGGTGTCGGAAGGCCATCCGGACAAGGTCGCGGACCGCATCTCCGACGAGGTCGTCGACGCCTTCCTGGCGGCCGATCCGGTGGCGCGCGTGGCCTGCGAGACCATGGTCACCACCGGGCGCATCATCCTTGCGGGCGAGTGCCGCGGGCCCGACGCCGTGATCGCGGGCCTCGAGGCGCGCGTGCGGGCCGCGGTGAAGGCCATCGGCTACGAACAGGCCGGCTTCCATTGGCGCGACGCGCGCTACGAGTGCAACCTGCACGCCCAGTCGGCGGATATCGCCATGGGCGTCGACGCCCGCGGCAACAAGGACGAAGGGGCCGGCGACCAGGGCATCATGTTCGGCTACGCGACGAACGAGACGCCAGAGCTCATGCCGGCGACGCTGCAGTACGCGCACAACATCCTCAAGGCGCTGGCCGATGCGCGGCACTCCGGCGCCGAGCCGGACCTCGAGCCGGACGCCAAGAGCCAGGTGACGCTGGCGTACGAGAACGGCCGCCCGGTGCACGTGAACTCGATCGTGCTCTCGACCCAGCACCGCGAGGGTCTCACGCCCGCCGACGTCGCCGACATCGTCAGGCCCCACATCGTCAAGGTCTTCCCGGATGGGTTGCTCACCGACGCCACCGAGTGGCTGGTGAACCCAACCGGCAACTTCGTCATTGGCGGACCGGACGGAGACTGCGGTCTCACCGGCCGCAAGATCATCGTCGACACCTATGGCGGCGCCGCGCCGCACGGCGGGGGCGCCTTTTCCGGCAAGGATCCGACCAAGGTCGATCGTTCGGGCGCGTACGCTTGCCGCTACCTGGCCAAGAACGTCGTGGCCGCGGGGTTGGCCGACAGCTGCACCATCCAGATCAGCTACGCGATCGGTGTCGCGCGGCCGCTGTCGTTTTACGTCGACCTGCGCGGCGGCCAGATCGACGCGGAAAAGCTGGAGAAGGTTCTTCCCGAAATGATCGGGGGGGCGACGCCAAGGGCTATCCGCGAACACTTGAAGCTCAACCGGCCGATCTATGCGCGCACGGCCGCCTACGGCCATTTCGGCCGCCAGCCCGACGCCGAGGGCGGGTTCTCCTGGGAGCGGACGGACCTCGCCGACGAGCTTCGGGCGCTCGCCTAGCGCCCTGGGGTCTGAAGGCCCTCCTCGGTGACGATCAAATCCATCGGAATGTCGTGCGGCTGCGGATGCAGCGTCTTCAGCCGGGCCCGCTCCAGTCCGACGCCGATCAGCGTGGGCCGCGGCGACATCGCCGCCACGGTCCGGTCATAGTGGCCGCCGCCGTAGCCGAGCCGATAGCCTTTGGAGTCGAAGCCGACCATCGGAACCAACAGGAGGTCGGGGCGTAAGGGGCGGCCGAACTGCGGGACCAGAACCCCGCCCCAGCCAGGGATCAGCTTCGATTGCGGTCCCCAGGCGCGAAACTCCATCGGCTCACGCGGCAGGACGACGGCGGGCAGGGCGACCTGACCTCCAAGGTCCATGACCCGCAGCATCGCGCCCAGCACAGCCGGCTCGCCCCGGTGTGGCCAGTAGCCGGCGACGACGCCTGGGTTGGTCAGGCCAAGGTGGGCGACGAGCGCGCGGGCGATCGCCGCCTCGGCGGCCTCGCGGGCGGCGTCCGACAGCGTGAGCCGGTCGGCGATCAGCCGCTCGCGCTGCCGCCGGCGCCAGGCGGCGCCTTCGTCGACGTCGCTCAGGTCACGCTCCATTGATCCACTTCGGTGGTTGGGTCGTAATCGGGGCGGGCGGAGGCGCGCAAGCCAGGCCGCCCTGCGACGAGACCTCGGGGGAGCGAGAACATGACGAAACCTGTGATGGCGGCCGTTTCGGTCGTCGCGCTTGCGTTGCTGGCTGGCTGCAAGCAGCCGGCCGACACGGCGGCGATCTCGACCGCGCTGAAGGCCGACACAACGCAGTGGAATGCGGACTGGGCGGCGCGCGATGCGGCGAAGATCGCCAGCCATTACAGCGACGATGCGGTGATGATGAATCCGGGCGCCGACGCCAGCCACGGGCGACGGGCGGCGCAGCAGGGTATCGCCGAGGCGCTCAAGGATCCGAACTTCAGCTTAAGTTTCGCGCCGGACCAGATCGACGCGTCCAGCGACGGCGGCATGGCTTACGCGCAGGGCCACTTCACCGTGACCCAGACCGATCCGACGAGCCACGCCAAGACCTCGCAGAGCGGCTCGTACCTGACCGTCTACAAGAAGCAGCCCGACGGGTCGTGGAAGGCGGTGCAGGATATCGCCACGCCGGGCGCGCCGCCCGCGCCGGCGGCGAAGAAGACGTAAGACCGCGCCCGCCTTGCGCTCTCCGGCGCGCGGCCTATGCAGGGCGCAGCGGAGGGTGGCGTGGCTGGACGCCTGTTTCATTTCAGCGAGGACGGCGCGATCGAGCGGTTCATGCCGCGGCCGGTGCGCCGGCCCGCCGCGCGGCCGCCTGGACGGGATTGGCTGAACGGCCCGCTGGTGTGGGCGATCGACGAGGACTGGCAGGCGCTCTACCTCTTTCCACGCGACTGCCCGCGGATCGTGCTGCGGCCGCTGCCAACCACCAGCGCCGCCGACCTCGACTATTGGTGGGGGTCCAGAGAGTGCCGGATGATCGCCCACATCGAGTGGGGCTGGTTCGAGCGGCTGAAGACCACCCGCCTCTTTCGCTACACGCTGCCGGCCGCGACGTTTGAGGACCTGCACGACCACGGGGCGCACGTCGGCCGAGAGCCGGTCGAGCCGGAGGTCGTCGAGGTCATCGACGACCTGCCCGCGGCGCTCGCCGCCGAAGGGGTCGAGCTGCGCCTGATGCCGTCGCTGCATCCGCTTCGCGGCGTGTGGGACACGACCCTGCACGCGAGCGGCCTTCGCTTGCGCAACGTTCAGGGCGGCTGGGAAGGCGCGCCTTGACCTACTGGGTCGGCCGGCCCTCGCGGGCGAGCAGCGCCGCCTTGCGCTCGACGCCCCAGCGGTAGCCGGACGGCGCCCCGTCGCTGCGCACGACACGGTGGCAGGGGATGGCGACCGCGGCCGGATTGGCGGCGCAGGCCTGCGCGACGGCGCGGACGGCGCGCGGCGCGCCGATCCGCCGGGCGACCTCGGCATAGCTCGACGTGGCCCCGGCCGGAATCTCGCGCAGCGCGCGCCAGACGCGTTCCTGGAAGGCCGTGCCCCTGACGTCGAGCGGCAATTCGGCCGCCTCGGTTGGGCTCTCCACCAGCGCCACGACGCGCGCGACCAGCGCTTCGAACGCGGCGTCGCCGCCGATCAGCTCGGCGCGCGGGAAGCGGTCCTGCAAAGCGCGGACCAGGTCGTCGGGATCCTCGCCGAACTGGATGGCGCAGACCCCCTTGTCGGTAGCCGCAACCAGGATCGCCCCCAGCGACGTCTGCCCGACCGCAAAGCGGATGACGGCGCCGCGTCCGCCGCGGCGGTAGTCGCTCGGCCGCATGCCGAGCCGTGCGTTGCTGGTCGCGTAGAAGCGGCCGTTCGACCCGAAACCGGCGCCGTAGAGCGCCTCGGTTACGTTGCTGCCGGCGTCGAGCTCGCTCTTCACGCGCTCCCCGCGCCGCGCCTCGGCGTAGGCCTTGGGCGTAAGGCCGGTCAGGGTCTTGAACACGCGGTGGAAGTGGAAGCGGCTGAGGCCGGCCGCTTCGGCCAACGCGTCGAGCGCGGGGGGCTCGTCGCTCGCATCGATCAGCCGGCAAGCGGCGGCGACCGCGGCAGCGCGGCGCTCGGCCGGCGGCGACTCGGTCGGACGGCAGCGCTTGCAGGGTCTTAGCCCGGTCGCCTCGGCCTCCGCGCCATCGGCGAAGAAGCGAACGTTGGCCCTGAGCGGGCGGCGGGAGGGGCAGGTCGGGCGGCAATAGACGCCGGTCGTTACGACGCCGTAGACGAAGCGGCCCTCGGCGTCCGGATCGCGGGCGAGCACCGCCGCCCACATGGCGGCTTCCCCGGCGCTTGCGGTGCTCGGGTCGGTTTCGACGGGCAGCGCGGTCATGGTCGAGATCTCCAGCACAGGTGGGCGCCGTTCGCGCCCTTCGCCACCTCACTTAGCGGCACGCGCGCGCACCGGCGCTCCGGCGCTTGCTGTCAAATTCCGCGCCGGCGGGCAGTGGTAACAAGCTTATCCTCCGAACCGACATCCCTTAAGGAGCCGTCCGATGTGGAAACCCGTCGCCCGCGCCTGTGTCCTCAGCGTCCTCGTCGGGCTCGGCGCGGGACCGGCGCTGGCGCAGGCTGGCTCGCCCTCGGCGCCCATCGTCATTCAGATGAAGCGCGGAACCGACTATGCGATCCTGCACGGCGTCCTGCGCCAGAATCGCGCGTGCTGCACCTATGTCTTCAAGGCGCGCGCGGGCCAGCGGATGTACTGGACCGAGAGCGGGGCGGTGGTGCGCATGGTCATCACCTATCCGGACGGCAGCGCCGACGGCCCCGGCCTGCCCAACCCCCAGCCGCTCCCGAAAAGCGGAACCTATACGCTGGCGATCACCCCCGACCTGATGGCCGACGGCGCCTTCGGCCCCTACACGGTCAGGATCCGCATCCCGCCCCGCTGACCCGGGCTGCAGCGCGGTCCGCCTACGAGGCGGCGCTGGCGCGTATCGCCGCCTGATACTCGGCCCTGACTGATAAGAGCCGGCCGATTTCCGCCAAGAGCGCGGCAGGCGAGAAAGGCTTCGGCACCATCCCGTCCATGCCGGCCGCCAGATAGGCCTTGCGCTGATGCGCCATGACATTCGCGGTCAGCGCGATGACGGGTGTCACCCCGGTTTCGCCGCCGAGGCCCCGAATGCGGCGGGTGGCCTCCATGCCGTCCATCCCCGGCATGTTCACGTCCATCAAGATGAGGTCGAAGCGCGTGCACCTCACGGCCTCGATGGCGCCAGGGCCGTCGTCGACCGCGACCGCGACCGCGCCCAATGACTCCACGATCTTGGAGGCGACCAGGCGGTTGGTGGCGTTGTCGTCGACGACCAGCACGCGCAGGCCTTCCAGGACCTCGGCCTCGACGCTTGTTGGGCCGGCGTCCAGCGGCGCTGCGACCGCCGGAGCCGGAATCTCGAGCCAGAAGGTGGAGCCGATGTTCTCTTCGCTCTCGAACGCGATCTGGCCGCCCATCAACTCGGCCAGGCTGCGGGTGATTGCGAGGCCCAGGCCCGTGCCGCGGAAGTTGCGGGTGGTGGAGCTGTCCACCTGCTCGAAGCGGTCGAACAGGCGCGCCTGCGCGCCCTTCGGGATGCCCACACCGCTATCGGCCACTTCGAAGCGCAGCCGCTCTGAGTCGATCCTCGAGACCCGAACATCCACGCCGCCTTCGCGGGTGAACTTCACGCCGTTGCCGATCAGGTTGAACAGGCATTGGCGGATGCGCACAGGATCGAGCATCACCCAGTCGAGCTCCGCGGCCATCTCCACGTTCAGATAGAGCCCGCCGGCGCGGGCCTGCGGGCGCAACAGCTCGACCACGCCGTCCACCGCCTCGGCGATCCGGATCGGCTCCGGTGCGAGCTGCAGCTTGCCGGCCTCGATCTTCGAGAAGTCGAGCACGTCGTCGATCAGCTGCGCCAGCATGCCGCTGCATGCCAGCGCGTCCTCAAGAAGGCGGCGACCCTCGTCGGAGAGGCGCTCGCGCTTCAGCAGGTGCAGCACGCCTACGATGCCGTTCATCGGCGTGCGTATCTCGTGGCTGACGGAGGCGAGAAACGCGGACTTTGCGACGGTCGCTTCCTGAGCGACGCGTTGCGCCTCGACCAGCTCCAGCTCCTGGCGCTTGCGCTCGTCGATGTCGAACATCAGTCCCACGACCCGCTCGGGTCTCAGCTCGGCGTCGCGCTCGATGTTGCAACAGATGCGCATCCAGCGGTCGCCGTCGGGCCGCGCGACCAGCACGTCGACGGCCTCGTAGCCACGGTCTTCGGCGGCTTCGCCCGCCAGCCAGCGAATGACGGCCGGGTTGTCGGGATGCAGCGCTCGGAGACCCTTGGCGGCGAACTCCTCGAACGAGACCGGCCGCCCTGCCAGGGCCACGAACTCCGGCGAGCAGGCGAGCTCGCGGCTCAGCATATCGATTTCGAAAGCGCCTGCCTGGGCGGCGTTCAGCGCCAGCCGCAGGCGTTCGGCGTTTCCGCGCGCCTCGTCGCGCGCCTTGGCGAGCTCGGTGACCGGCTGGGTCAGGCCGTACATCTCGAACCGGCCGCTCGGCTGACGCGCGCCCGAGCGCATGAGGATGCGCACGTGTCGCCAGCCGCCGGCTGGGTCGACCATGCGGAGCTCCATTTCCGCGGCCCCGCCCTCGCGGGTGAGGCGCTCGCGCAGCGGCTGTTCGACGGCGAGGTCGTCGGGATGGACCAGCGCGTCGACCATCGCCTTCGGCACGCCTGCCGGCGGCGCATCGTAGCCGTCGAGCAGCTCGGCGGAGAACTGGAACGTCTCGGCGTCGGGATCGTAGCGCCACGAGCCGATGCCGGCGTCGTGCAGGAGCTTGTCGCGGGAAGCCCGCGCCGTCAGATCCGGCGGATCGGCCGCCTGGACGGTCTTGCGCCTGGCCACTTGCCCCCAGCCCCTTGTTTCTCAAGAAACGGGAAGCGTAGCGGCAAATCATTGACGTTTCGTGGGAGCGGCCGGTCTTCAGGGCGAAGGCGCCAGCCGCTGGCGGCGAATGAGGGCGCCGAACACGTCCGAATAGTCGTCTGTCCAGGCGCGCACGCCGCGCGTCGGCTGCAGCGGCCGCCAGCCCTTGTCGATGGCAAGCGGCGCGAGATCGGCAGTGCGGCCGACCACCACCCACTCGGATGCGTCCTTGTAGTCGGTTGTCGCCGGATTGGTCGGGGCGTCCCCGGTGTTCGTGGCGTTTTCGTCGTTGAAGTCCAGCGCACCGAGGCCCTCGGCGTTGGCGACGCTCTCGACCACCGGGGCGAGATCGAGGAACTGGTTCGATACGTGAAAGACGATCAATCCGCCGGGACGCAGCTTGGCGGAGTAGAGCCGCACCGCCTCGCGCGTCATCAAATGCGTCGGGATCGCGTCTGAGCTGAAAGCGTCGAGCAGGATGAGCCCAAACGCGTGGTCGGGCGCTCGCTCGAGCGACAGGCGGGCGTCGCCCAAGACGATGGCCGGATGCGCCGGGCAGTCGCGCAGGAAGGTGAAAAGCCGCGGATTGCTGGCGATGCGGACGACGGCCGGGTTGATTTCGTAGAACGTCCAGTGCTCGCCGGCCTCGGCGTAGCAGGCGACCGACCCGGAGCCCAGGCCGACGGTGGCGACGCTCTGGGTCAGCGGGCCGCCCCCGATCCGGGCGAACAGCGACCCGAGCGGCCCGGCGTGGTGGTAGTAGCCGAGCGGCTGCAGGCGTCGGGCGGGGTCGAGACTCTGCGCGCCGTGCTCGATGGTGCCATTGATGAGGACGCGCACCGGCGGCTTGGCGTGGTCGATGACGCTGAGGATCCCATAGTAGTTGCGCGCGCGCGCCAGCTCCGGCCCGAACGCACCGGCGGCGTAGGCGCCGGCCACCGAGAGCGCGCCGAACGCCAGCGCAAAGCGCACCGGGCGCGCCTGCGCCGCGAAGACCACCAGTGCGGTGATCACGACGATCACCTGCGCCGCTCCGTTCAGGTCGGTGAGGTCGAGCCCAACGAGGCTGGCCAGCGCCATCAGATCGATCAGCAAGGCTGCGGGGATGATGAGATCGAGCATGCCAGACTGCGCCTGCGCCCGCTTCGGCCAGCCGCCGGGCCTGAGGAGGCAGGCGGCGACCAGCATCAGCGGGTACTCGACGACGCGCTGGAAGATCACCGGCGCCAGCAGGGCGTTGAAGGCGCCGCCCAGCGCGCCGCCGAGCGCCACGACCAGATAGAACTCGGTCAGCCGCGCCGGCGTGGGGCGCTCGGCCGCCAACAGCTGATGGCAGAGCAGGGCGGTGATGAAGAACGCCGCGAGATTGAGCGCGAAGAGGGTGAGGGACGGGGCCGCCTCGGCGGTGAGGAAGGTGACGGCCAATGCGGTCAGCAGCGCCGCTTGCAGCCAGCTGGTCCAGGCAAGGGGCAGCGGGACCAGGGTCTGGAAGGCGAGGATGAAGCTCAGCAGGTAGAGTCCCAGCGGGACCGCCCAGAAGAGCGGCGCGGCGGCGATGTTCATGGTCAGGTGCGTCGTCACCCCGAGCAGCAGGCTCGACGGCACGAGGGCCAGGACCAGCCAGCGACCACGCTGCAGCCAGGTCGCGCGGGCGCTCGCGGGCGCCTGTTCCGCCGGCGTCGACGCGGCGGGCGGCCCTGCGCGCCCAACCAGCGCCGTGGCTGCGGCGCACGCCAGCGCGAGCCCGGTCACGACGAGATAGCCGGCGCTCCATAAGCCGCTCTGCTGGAGCAGGCTGAGGTTCGGCTCGGCCAGCGTCGGATAGGTCGCCAGCGCCGCC
>DATGIN010000032.1:0-6271 GCA_035295705.1 Caulobacteraceae bacterium | reverse complement strand
CCCGCCCCTGGCGCTGCGCTACATGAAGGAAGGCCTGCGCCGCTCCACCCACGGCGACCCGCGCCAGATGGGCGCCTGGGCGATCGAGGTGATCTATCGCCTGTTCGCGACCGAGGATCACCGCGAGGGGGTGAAGAGCTTCCTAGAAAAGCGCGCGCCGGTGTTCACCGGGCGCTGACCGCCGCCGCCGAGGGCCCGATGCGGGCCAGCCAAACTCGCATCCTGACCACCCACACCGGCAGCCTGCCGCGGGCCCCGAAGCTCGCCCAGCTGCACACCCGCCGCTTCGCCGGCGAGCCGGTGGACGAGGCCGAGTTCGCCGCCCAAGTCGCGGCCGGCGTCGCCCAGGCCATCGCGGCCCAGGCGCGGGTGGGCGTCGACATCGGCAACAACGGCGAGGCGCCGCGCGACAGCTATGTGACTTACGTGCGCGAGCGGCTCACCGGCCTCGGCGGCCGCTCGGCGCACCCGATGATGGCCGACATGGCCCGCTACGAAGGCTTCATGGCGCTGCTCGCGCGCGGCGATGGCGGCGCGCGCGTCAACATGGCGGCCGCGCCGCAGGCGGTCGGGCCGGTCGCCTACGTCACCGGCGCGATCGAGGCCGAGTGCGCGCAGCTGACGGCGGCGCTGAAAACGGCCGGCGACCCGTTCGTCGAGGCGTTCGTTTCCTCGCCCTCGCCCGGCCTGGTCGCGCTGGCGGTGCAGAACGCGCACTACCCGTCGCTCGAAGAGTACCTCGACGCCGTCGCGGCGGCGCTGGCGGTCGAATACCGCGCGATCGTCGAGGCGGGCTTCCTGCTGCAGATCGATGCGCCGGACCTTGCGATGGAGCGGCACGCCCAGTTCGCCGGCCGACCGCTCGCCGAGTTCATCGCCTTCATCCGGCTGGTGGTCTCGCGCCTCAACGGCGCGCTTGCCGGCGTCCCGGCCGAGCGCGTCCGCCTGCACGTGTGCTGGGGGAACTACGAGGGCCCGCACGACCTCGACGTCGGCTTGGATGCGATCTGGCCGGAGATCCGCAAGGCCAAGGTCGGCGCGCTCATGCTATCGCTGGCCAATCCGCGCCACGCGCACGAGCTGCGGTGCCTGGCGGGCGGCGCGTTTCCGGCCGAGCTGATCCTGGCGCCGGGCGTGATCGACACCACGACCAACTACGTCGAGCATCCGGAGGTGGTGGCGGCGCGCATCGTTGCGGCGGCGGAGGCCATCGGCGATCCGACCCGCGTCATCGCCGGCACCGACTGCGGGTTCGAGTCGGCCACCGGCTTCGGGGCGGTCGCGCCCGACGTCGCCTGGGCGAAGCTGGAGTCGCTGACCGCCGGCGCCAGGCTTGCGACCGAGCGCCTGTTCGGCCGCGGCGCCGTCAGGTGACCTTGTCGAGGGCGTAGATGTGCGCGCTCTCGATCTTGAAGCGCACCTTCTGGCCGACGGCGATCCCGTCGAGCAGCTTTGGCGTGGTCACCACGAACGGGGTGCTGCCGGCGGGCCAGTTGAGGGCGTCGACCGCGCCATAGGCGATGGTCACCCGGTCCGGCTCCGGCCCGAGCGCGGTGACGACGCCTGTGATCACGACCTGGTCGGGCGGGGTGTCCGGCTTGGCTGGGGGACCCTGGCGGCGCGGACCGCTGCTGTCCGGCGAGCCGAAAGGCGGGGGATGGCCGCCATGCCCGCGGCCCTGGCCGCCCTCGCCCCACTGGGCGCTCGCGGCGCCGCTTGCCGCGAGGCCGGCCAGAACGCCCAGAACAAGAACGGTGCGTCGCATCCAGGGGCCACCCACGCCTCAATCGCGGCGCCGGTATGGCGCCCGATCGTTGCCGGCAGATGGCCCGCCCGAGACAAGGTTTCAACCGCGGGTGGGTGTAACGATGCGGTCAAGCGGGGCGGCGAGGCGGCCTTGGGCAGGCCGCCCCGGCGCACGGTTCTACCGGGCGCCGGCCGACGCGGGGCGCGTCCGGCCCGCTGCGGGATCACTTCTTCGGCAGCTGCGCCTCGATCTGCGCCTTGGTGGCGTTGATCGTCGCCGCGCCGCCGGCGACGGCCAGGACGCTCGCGTCGACCGAGAAGACCTGCGCGCCCATCTTCACGGTGGCCATGGTCTTGCCGCTCGAGTCCGGACCGACCGCGCTGACCTGGCCGATCTGCGCGCCGGTGTTGTCCTTGACCGGCATGCCGACCGTCACGCTGGCGTTCACGCCCGCCGCTGTGGCGGACGGAGCCCCGGCCGTGGAGTCGGCCGGCGGCGTGGTCGTCGGAGCACCAGCCGTGGACGGCGCGGGCGGCGGGGTCGTCGGGGCGGCGGTGGGCGGCGTCGCCGGAGCGCCGCCTGCCGGTGGGGGCGTGGCGGCAAGCGCGGGGCCAGCGAAAACCAGCGACGCGGCGGCGAGGGCCGCCGGGGACAAGGACTTCATTGGACGTCTTCTCCTGCTTCGCCCCCGACCATGCGCTGGCTAAGGCACAGGCAGCCGAATCGTTCCCCGAGCGGGGCGACGCTGAAGCTTTTGTGAAGACGGCCGGGCGGCGGCGGGGCCTATCCGGAGATCGCGGCCAGGGCTTCGACCTTGCGGGTGGCGGCGTCGAGCACCATGGCGGCGCGGGTCTCCAGCCGCTGGGCCTCGCCCTGCAGGCGGGCGGCTTCGGCCTGGGCGTGGGCAAGGCGGGCTCTGAGGTCGGCAAGCTCGTCGGCCAGCAGAAGGCCGCCCATCAGGAAGAGGCGCGCTTCGCCCAGCTGGCCGACCTCCTGGCCGACCTGGCGCACGTTGCGGTCGAAGTGCTGGGCGAGGTCGATCAGGTGCTGTTCCTGCCCGTCCTCGCAGCCGACGGTGTAGGGCCGCCCGTTGATGTCGATGGTGACCTGCGCCATGGCGCTTGCTTCAGCTCCCCAATGCGGCGCGGACGCGGGCGATGGCGTGCGACAGCGCCTCCGACGCGGCCTGCCCGGCGGCCTCGAGCTCGCGCTCGCGGCTGCGCGCGGCGTCCAGCTCGGCGGCCAGCTTGGCGCGGTCGGCGTCGAAGAGAGCGCCGTTCGCCCCCTCCGCCTGGCTCGCCAGCGACGTCAATCGGACCTCCAGCCGCGCCAGGGCGTGGTCGAGGCGGCGCGCCGCTTCGTCGAAGCCCAACGGGTTGTAGGGCTGGTCGCTCATCGAGTCCTCCGCGCGCGCTCGAGCGTGCACGCCGACCTTATACCCGCGTCGCGCCGCTCCGAAAGCTTAGCCGCGCTTGACCGGGGGTCCCCCCGGTGCAAAGCCGCGTTACCGCCTAGCCAGCGGCCGATTCTCTCTCGCCGGGTCCCAAAGACGCATGCCCGCCACCCCGCTCGCCATGGCCGACGCCATCCGTGTGCTGAGCATGGACGCGGTGCACAAGGCGCGCTCCGGCCACCAGGGCATGCCGATGGGCATGGCCGATGCGGCCACGGCGCTCTGGTCGAAAGCCCTGAAGTTCGATGCCACGCAGCCCGACTGGCCCGACCGCGACCGGTTCGTGCTCTCCGCCGGCCACGGCTCGATGCTGCTCTACAGCCTCCTTCACCTGACCGGCTTCAAGGCGATGCCGATGGCGGAGATCGAGGCGTTCCGCCAGTGGGGCTCGAGGACGCCGGGACACCCCGAGCATGGCCACACGCCGGGCGTCGAGACCACGACCGGTCCGCTCGGCCAGGGGCTGGCGAACGCCGTCGGCATGGCGATGGCCGAGCGCTCGATGGCCGCACGCTTCGGGCCAGAGCTCGTCGATCACCGTACCTGGGTGATCGCCGGCGACGGCTGCCTGATGGAGGGCGTGAGCCACGAGGCGATCCACCTCGCCGGACGGCTGAAGCTCGCCAAGCTGACCGTCCTCTTCGACAACAACAACGTCACCATCGACGGGGCGGCGACGATCGCCGAGACCGGCGACCAGGTCGCGCGCTTCAAGGCGGCGGGCTGGGCGGTCAGAGCCGTAGACGGCAACGACTTCGGCCAGGTGCGCCGCGCGCTCGGCTGGGCGATGCGCCAGGACCGGCCCTCGATGATCGCCTGCAGGACGCTGATCGACTATCGGGCCGGGCCGAAGCAGGGCGACCCGCACGGCCACGGCTATTCCCTGTTCGACGCCGAGATCGCCGAAGCCCGCAAGGTCATGGGCTGGACCGCGCCGCCGTTCGTGATCCCGGATGAGATCGCCAGGTCCTGGCGCGCCGTGGGCCGCCGCGGCGCCCGCCATCGCAGGGCCTGGGAGCGGCGGCTGGCGGCTCACCCCGCGCGGGCCGAGTTCCAGCGGGCGGTCAGGGGCGAGCTGCCCGAAGACGCCTTCGCGACGCTCGTCGCCCACATCGACAAGCTGGCCGCGGCGCCCGCCGACAACGCCACGCGCGTCTGGTCAGGGCAGGCGCTGGAGGCGCTCACCGCCGCCGTGCCCGAGATGATCGGCGGCTCGGCGGACCTTACCGGATCGAACAACACGCTCACCAAGGCGACGGCGATGTTCGACGCGCCCGACTACGCCGGGCGCTACGTGCACTACGGCGTGCGCGAGCACGCCATGGCGGCGGCGATGAACGGCATGGCGCTGCACGGCGGGGTCGTCCCCTATTCGGGCACTTTCCTGTGCTTCGCCGACTACAGCCGCGCCGCGATCCGCCTCGGCGCGCTGATGGGCGTGCGCGTGATCCACGTCATGACCCACGATTCCATCGGCCTCGGCGAGGACGGGCCGACGCACCAGCCGATCGAGCACCTGGCGGCGCTGCGCGCCATGCCGAACCTGCTCGTCTTTCGCCCCGCCGACGGGATCGAGACCGCCGAGTGCTGGCAGGCGGCGCTCGCCCACCGCGAGACGCCGTCGCTGATCGCGCTCTCGCGGCAGAAGACCGCGGCCGTGCGCCGCGCCGCGGCTGAGCGCAATCTCTCCGCCCACGGCGCCTACGAGCTCGCCCCCTCGAGCGGCGCGGCGCAGGTGACGCTGTTCGCCTCCGGGACCGAGGTCGCGGTGGCGATGGCGGCGCGCGAGCTGCTGCACGCCGAGCGGATCGGAACCCGCGTCGTCTCCACCCCGTGCTGGGAGCTGTTCGAGGCGCAGGAGCTCAGCTACCGGCTGGAGACCATCGGCGCCTCGCCGGCGCGCATCGCCGTGGAAGCGGGCGTCCGTCAGGGTTGGGAGCGGTTCATCGGCGAGGATGGCGGCTTCGTCGGCATGCAGCGCTTCGGCGCGAGCGCGCCATACGAGCGCCTCTATCGCGAGTTCAACATCACCGCCGACGCGGTCGCCGACCTCGCGAAGGCGAAGCTCCGAGCCTGACAGCTTTCCCCGGGGGGTTGATGACGCGCATCGGCACGCCGCTCTCGGCCAACGCGACCAAGGTCATGCTGCTGGGCGCGGGCGAGCTCGGCAAAGAGGTGATCATCGAGCTGCAGCGCCTGGGCGTCGAGACGATAGCGGTCGACCGCTACGCCGATGCGCCGGGCCAACAGGTGGCCCACCGCGCCCACGTCGTCGCCATGACCGACGCGGCCGCGCTTCGCCGCATCGTCGAGCAGGAGCGGCCGCACATCATCGTGCCGGAGATCGAGGCGATCGCGACCGACGAGCTGGCCAAGATCGAGGCCGAGGAGCTGGCCGTGGTCATCCCGACCGCGCGCGCCGTACAGCTCACGATGAACCGCGAGGGTATTCGCCGGCTGGCGGCCGAGGAGCTGTCGCTGCCAACCTCGGCGTACGCGTTCGCCTCGACCGCGGCGGAGCTGGCGAGCGCGGCCGCCAGCATCGGCTATCCGGTGTTCGTAAAGCCGGTGATGTCGTCCTCCGGCAAGGGGCAGAGCTACGTCGAAACCCCCGCCGAGGTCGCCGCCGCGTGGGACTATGCCCTGGCCGGCGGCCGCGTGGAGCGGCCGCGCGTGATCGTCGAGGGCAAGGTCGACTTCGACTACGAGATCACGCTTTTGACGGTGCGCGCCAAGGACCACACCGGCGTCGTGCTCACCGACTACTGCGCGCCGGTCGGCCACCGGCAGGTCAAGGGCGACTACGTCGAGAGCTGGCAGCCGCAGGCGATGCCGCCGCTGGCGCTCGAGCGCGCGCAGACGCTGGCGCTCAGGGTCACCAGCGCGCTCGGCGGCGTCGGCATCTTCGGCGTCGAGCTGTTCGTGAAGGGCGACGAGGTGTGGTTCTCCGAAGTGAGCCCGCGACCGCACGACACGGGGCTGGTGACGCTCGTCTCGCAGCAGCTCAGCGAGTTCGCGCTGCACGCCCGCGCCATCCTCGGCCTGCCGGTCGATGTCTCTCTGCGCGGACC
>DATGIN010000031.1:0-21431 GCA_035295705.1 Caulobacteraceae bacterium | reverse complement strand
CAAGGGCCGCATCCACGGCCTGACGAAGGGCGGCGCGTCGCTGAACTTCGGCTCGCACGGGCTGAAGTCGCTGCAGCCGGAGCGGGTCACCGCGCGCCAGATCGAAGCCGCGCGCCGGGCCATCACCCGCCAGATGAAGCGCCAGGGCCGGGTATGGATCCGCGTGTTCCCCGACCTGCCGGTCTCCGACAAGCCGGCGGAAGTCCGTATGGGCAAGGGCAAGGGCGCGATCGAGTATTGGGCCGCCCGCGTCGCGCCCGGCCGCATCATGTTCGAGGTCGACGGCGTCTCCGACCAGACCGCCCGCGAGGCGCTTCGGCTCGGCGCCGCCAAGCTGCCGATCCGCACCAAGGTCGTCGCCCGCATCGGGGCCGGCGTGGAGGAGCACGCCTGATGCGCATCGACGAGATCCGCGCCATGACCGCCGACCAGCTGACCGATGCGCTGGCCAACCTGAAGAAGGAGCAGTTCAACCTGCGCTTCCAGGCGGCGACCGGTCAGATCGAGAAAACCCACCGCGTGGGCGAGATCCGCAAGGACATCGCGCGGATCAAGACCGTCATCCGCGCCAAGGCGCCCGCCGCTTAAGGACAAGACGAAGAAGAATGCCAAAGCGAATTCTCGAGGGTGTGGTCGTGTCCGACAAGGGCGACAAGACCGTGGTCGTGCGCGTCGACCGCACGCTGTTGCACGCGGTGATGAAGAAGCCGGTGCGGCGGTCGAAGAAGTACCACGCCCACGACGAGACCAACGCCTACAAGGTCGGCGAGACCGCCCGCATCGTCGAATGCGCGCCGCGCTCGAAGCTCAAGACCTGGGAAGTCCTGCCGAAGGAAGGGGCCGCGTCATGATCCAGATGCAGTCCAACCTCGAGGTCGCCGACAACTCCGGCGCCCGCCGCGTTCAGTGCATCAAGGTGCTGGGCGGGGCGGGGCGCCGCTACGCCGGCGTCGGCGATGCGATCGTCGTTTCGGTCAAGGAAGCCATCCCGCGCGGCCGCGTGAAGAAGGGCGACGTGCTGCGCGCGATCGTGGTGCGCACGGCCCAGGGCATCAAGCGCAAGGACGGTTCGGTGATCCGCTTCGACCGCTCCGCCGCCGTGATCGTGAACCGCCAGAACGAGCCGATCGGCACGCGGATCTTCGGCCCGGTGCCGCGCGAGCTGCGGGCCAAAAACCATATGAAGATCATCTCTTTGGCGCCCGAGGTTCTCTAGGAATGGCAGCCAAGATCAAGAAGAACGACCGGGTCGTGGTACTGGCCGGCAAGGACAAGGGCCGCCAGGGCGCCGTCGTGCGCGTCTTTCCCAAGGAAGGGCGCCTCGTCGTCTCCGGCGTCAACATGGTCAAGCGCCACACCCGTCCCAGCCAAACCGACCCGCAGGGCGGCATCCGCAACAAGGAGGCCCCGCTGCACATCTCCAACGTCGCCCTGGTGGATCCGAAGAGCGGCGGGCCGACGCGCGTCGGCTTCCGCATCGAGGACGGCAAGAAGGTCCGCTACGCGAAGAAGTCCGGCGAGGTCATCGATGGCTGAGCAACAGACCTACGAGCCGCGGCTGAAGGCCGACTATCGCGACCGCATCCGCGCGTCGATGAAGGACAAGTTCGGCTACTCCAACGACATGCAGATTCCCCGCCTCGACAAGATCGTGGTGAACATGGGGATCGGCGAGGCCGTGGCCGATTCCAAGAAGGCGCAGGCCGCCATGAAGGACCTGGCTGCGATCACCGGCCAGAAGCCGGTTCCCACCAAGGCCAGGCTGTCGATCGCCGCCTTCAAGGTGCGCGAGGGGATGGTCGTCGGGGCCAAGGTCACGCTGCGCAAGGACCGGATGTACGAGTTTCTCGATCGTCTGATCACGGTGGCCCTGCCGCGCGTGAAGGACTTCCGCGGATTGAAGGCCACCTCGTTCGACGGCCGCGGCAACTACGCGCTCGGGCTTCGCGAGCACATCGTCTTCCCCGAGATCAACTACGACGAGATCGACCAGATCTGGGGCATGGACGTGGTGGTCTGCACGACGGCGCGCAACGATGAAGAGGCGCGCGCACTCCTCACCGAATTCCAATTTCCGTTCACGGCGAACTGAACCGATGGCCAAGAAGAGCACCATCAACCGCAACGAAATGGTCAAGCGCCTGGTCAGGCAGATGAAGGGCAAGCGCGACGCGCTGAAGGCGATCGCCAACGACCAGAATCTGCCCCTCGAGGAACGCTTCGCCGCCCGGCTCAAGCTGGCCGAGCTGCCGCGCAACTCGTCGGCCACGCGCATCCGCAACCGCTGCGCCGTCACCGGCCGTCCGCGCGCCTACTACCGCAAGCTGAAGATGAGCCGTATCGCGCTGCGCGAGATGGGCTCGGCCGGGCTGATCCCGGGCCTGGTCAAGTCGAGCTGGTAGGGGGGTTGCTGCAATGGCTGTGAACGACCCGATCGGCGACATGATCACCCGCATCCGCAACGCCGGCATGCGCAAGCGGTCCAAGGTGATGACGCCCGCCTCGAAGCTGCGCGAAAGCGTGCTGAGGGTGCTGCAGGACGAGGGCTACATCCGCGGCTACACGCTGGTCGAGAAGGCTGGCGAGTTCCCCGCCTTCGAGATCGAGCTGAAGTATTTCGACGGCGAGCCGGTCATCGCTGACATTGCGCGCGTGTCGAAGCCCGGCCGGCGCGTGTACTCCTCGATCCGCGACCTCAAGCCGGTGAAGAACGGCCTCGGCATCTCGATCCTTTCGACGCCCAAGGGCGTCATGTCGGACAACGCCGCCCGCGACGCCAACGTCGGCGGCGAGGTCCTCTGTCGCGTGTACTGATCCCCATGTCCCGCATCGGCAAGAAACCTATCGCGATCCCAACCGGCGTCACGGTTGCGCTCGACGGGCAGACCGTCACGGTCAAGGGCCCCAAGGGCGAGCTGGCCTGGACCGTCACCGACGAGGTTGGGGTCGAGCACAAGGACGGCGCGCTCACCTTCACGCCACGCGACGAAAGCCAGCGCGCGCGGGCGATGTGGGGCCTCTCGCGCAGCCTGGTCGCCAACATGGTCCACGGCGTGACCCAGGGCTACGAGACCACGCTGGAGCTGATCGGCGTGGGCTACCGCGCGCAGATGAAGGGCCAGACGCTGTCGATGCAGCTCGGCTACTCGCACGAGGTCGACGTGCCGCCGCCGTCCGGCATCGCGTTCGCGACGCCGCGGCAGACCGAGATCCGCGTCAGCGGCATCGACAAGCAGCTGGTCGGCGAGACCGCCGCCCGCATCCGCCGCATGCGCCCGCCGGAGCCCTACAAAGGCAAGGGCGTCCGCTACGCCGGCGAGCTCGTGCGCCGCAAGGAAGGCAAGAAGAAGTAAGTCGCAAGCGATGTCCGTCAAGCACCTCACCCCAACCGAGCGGCGCACGCGCCGCACCCGTTCCCGGCTGAAGTCCCTGGCCGGCGGGCGTCCGCGGCTGTCGGTCTTCCGCTCGGCCAAGAACATCTACGCCCAGGTCATCGACGACGGCGCCGGCACGACGCTGGCGCATGCCTCCTCGCTCGAGGGCGGGCGCGAGCGGCCGAAGGGCGCCGACAAGGATGCCGCCGCCAGGGTGGGCAAGCTCATCGCCGAGCGGGCGCTCGGCAAGGGCGTCACGGACGTCGTGTTCGATCGCGGCGGCTATCTCTATCACGGCCGGGTCAAAGCGCTGGCGGACGCCGCGCGCGAAGCCGGGCTGAACTTTTAAGGAAGCGACGGCGAAGCATGGCCCGAGGCGAACAACAGCGCGGCGATCGCAGGGACCGGCGCGGCGGCCCTCAGAGCGAGGAACGCGGCGACTCCGAGATCGTCGAGAAGCTGGTGCACATCAACCGCGTCGCGGCGACCGTGCAGGGCGGGCGCCGCTTTTCGTTCGCCGCGCTGATGGTGGTCGGCGACCAGAAGGGCCGCGTGGGCTATGGCCACGGCAAGGCGCGTGAGGTGCCGGAAGCCATCCGCAAGGCCACCGAAGAGGCCAAGAAGTCGATGGTCCGCGTGCCGCTGCGCGAGAGCCGCACGCTGCATCACGACGGCGAGGGACGGCACGGCGCCGGCCAGGTCATGCTGCGGGCCGCCCCGGCCGGCACGGGCGTCATCGCCGGCGGCCCGATGCGGGCCGTGCTCGAGACCCTGGGCGTGCAGGACGTGGTCGCCAAATCCATCGGCTCGTCGAACCCGTACAACATGGTCCGCGCAACCTTCGACGCGCTCAAGCATCAGGCCTCGCCGCGGCAGGTCGCGGCCAAGCGCGGCAAGCGCGTCTCCGATATCCGCCGCGGCGAAGCGGCCGAGGCGGAGGCTTAAGGAAGCGTCAGATGGCAGGAAAGACCATCAAGGTCCGCCAGACCGCCAGCCCGATCCGGCGCAAGAGCGACCAGCGCGCCACGCTGGTCGGCCTTGGCCTGAACCGCATCGGGCGCACCGCCGAGCTCGCTGATACGCCGCAGGTGCGCGGCATGATCGCCAAGGTCGCGCACATGGTCGAAGTCGAGGAAGGCTAGGCGATGACCAAGCTCAACGAGATCCGCGACAACAAGGGGGCGCGCGCCGCGCGGACCCGGGTCGGGCGCGGGCCGGGCTCCGGCAAGGGCAAGACCGCCGGCCGCGGGGTCAAGGGACAGAAGTCGCGCACCGGCGTGGCGCTGGCTGGGTTCGAGGGCGGCCAGATGCCGCTGCACATGCGCATGCCCAAGCGCGGCTTTCGCCGCCCGTTCCCCGAACGGCTGGTCGAAGTGAACCTCTGGCGGATCAGCGACGCGATCGACGCGGGCAAGCTGGACGCCAAGAAACCGGTCGACGCCGACGCGCTGAAGGCGGCCGGTGTGATCCGCCGCGTCCGCGACGGCGTGCGTCTGCTGGGCGCCGGCGAGCTCAAGGCGAAGCTCACGCTCACCGTGCACTCGGCCACCGCCTCGGCCAAGGCGGCGGTGGAGAAGGCCGGGGGCGCGGTCACCGAGACGCGCAAGCCCAGAGAAGTGGCGGCCGAAGCCTAAAAAGCGTCCAATCGACGCCTCGCCATTGCGACCGGCCTCGCCTATGTCTGACTCGGGTTTCGCCTAAGGGACGCCATGGCCTCCGCCGCCGAACAGCTCGCCGCCAATATCAACGTCGAGGCCTTCCAGAAGGCGACCGAGCTGCACAAGCGGCTGTGGTTCACGCTCGTCGCGCTGATCGTCTACCGCCTCGGCACCTACATCGCGATTCCGGGCGTGAACCTGCAGGCGTTCACCAAGGCGTTCGAGGGACAGTCGAAGGGCCTTTTGGGCATGTTCGACATGTTCTCCGGCGGCGCGGTCGCCCGCATGGCGATCTTCTCGCTGAACGTGATGCCCTACATCTCCGCCTCGATCATCGTGCAGCTGATGGGGACGGTCTATCCGCCCTGGGAGAAGCTTCGCAAAGAGGGCGGCGAGGCGGGTCGCAAGCAGCTCAACCAGTACACCCGCTACCTCACGGTGCTGCTTGCCGTCTTCCAGTCGTTCGGCATCGCGGTCGGGCTCTCCAACAGCCAGGGCGTCGTCGACACGCCCGGCATCTTCTTCGTGCTGACCACCGTCACCACGCTCACAACGGGCACGATGTTCCTGATGTGGCTGGGCGAGCAGATCACCGCCCGTGGAGTCGGCAACGGGATCTCGCTGATCATCATGGCCGGCATCGTCGCGCGCGTCGTTCCCGCGACGGGTCAGCTGCTGCAGTCGGCGCAGGCCGGCAACCTGTCGGGGTTCATCCTGCTCGTCATCGCCGCCGCGGTGATCGCCGTGATCGTCTTCGTGGTCTTCATGGAGCGGTCGCAGCGGCGCCTCTTGATCCTTTATCCCAAGCGCCAGATGGGCAACCGCATGTTCGGCGGCGACTCGACCTATCTGCCGCTGAAGATCAACACGGCCGGCGTCATTCCACCGATCTTCGCGTCTAGCCTGCTGCTGATGCCGGTGTCGGTGCTGAACTTCATTCCGGTGACGAAATTCCCCTACCAGGTGCAGGGCGTCGTTACGCTGATCCAGAGCCAGCTGCAGCACGGCCAGCCCACGTTCATGATCCTCTATGGGCTCCTGATCGTCGGCTTCTCGTTCTTCTACACCTCGATCGTGTTCAATCCGGACGAGACGGCGGAGAACCTCAGGAAGTACGGGGGGAATCTGCCTGGAATCCGGCCGGGCAAGCGGACGGCCGAGTACATCGACAACGTGCTTACCCGCCTGACGGTGATCGGCGCCGCCTACATCACGGCCGTGTGCCTGTTGCCCGAGTTCGTCATCGCCTCTTCGCCGACGATCGCCAGCGCGACGACGTATTTCAGCGGCACCTCGGTGCTGATCGTGGTGACGGTGACCATGGACACGGTGAACCAGATCCAGTCGCACCTCTTGGCCCACCAGTACGAGGGACTGATCCGTAAATCGAGGCTGCGCGGCGCCAGGCGCTAGAACGCGGCCCGATATCCCGTAGGGGGGTTGATGAATCTGATCCTGTTCGGCCCGCCGGCGGCGGGCAAGGGCACGCAGGCCAGGCGGCTGGTCGAGACGCGCCGGATGGTGCAGTTCTCGACCGGAGACATGCTGCGCGCCGCGATCGCCTCCGGCTCGCCGCTCGGCAAGCGCGTGAAGGGGATCATGGACCGCGGCGAGCTCGTCTCCGACGACATCGTCATCGCGCTGATCGAGGAGGCGTTGCCGGCCGCCGAAGCGGCCGGCGGAGCGATCTTCGACGGCTTTCCACGCACCGTTCCGCAAGCCGAGGCGCTGGACGAGCTGCTGCGCGCCAAGGGCACCCGCATCCACCTGGTGCTGCGCCTGGTCGTCGACGACGAGGCGCTGATCGCCCGCATCGCCAAGCGCTTCGCCGACGAGGGCCGCAGCGACGACAATCCGGAGTCCTTCAAGGTCCGCCTGGCCGCCTACAACGCCCAGACCGCGCCGCTCTTGCCGCACTACCTGGCGCAGGGAAAGCTCGTCGAGCTGGACGGCATGGGCTCGATCGAAGAGGTGGCGCGAGAGATAGACGCCGTCCTCGACGCCACAAAGGTTTGAGCCAAGTCCGCGCCGCCATTGACGTTCGTCAAACGATCCCTATAACAAGCGCCTCCGCGAAAGAGCGCGAAAGACGTTTCAGGGTCGCCCGCCCGAAGCCGGCGGGTCCGGGTGCGTCCTTCGCGCTTTCCGTCATGGCGTCTTTTGGAGGTCCCGCGTGGCCCGCATCGCCGGCGTCAACATTCCGACGAACAAGCGCGTCGTGGTCGCGCTGCAGTACATCCACGGCATCGGCAAGACCAAGGCGAACGAAATCGTCCGCAAGGTCGGCATCGAGGACTCGCGCCGGGTCAACCAGCTGACCGACCAGGAGGTCATGCAGATCCGCGAGGCGATCGACCGCGACTACACCGTCGAGGGCGACCTGCGGCGCGAGACGGCCGTGAACATCAAGCGCCTGATGGACCTCGCCTGTTATCGCGGGCTTCGCCATCGCCGGGGCCTGCCGGTGCGCGGCCAGCGCACCCACACCAACGCCCGCACCCGCAAGGGGCCCGCCAAACCCATCGCGGGCAAGAAGAAGTAAGGCTGATCGATGGCCAGGGAACCGGCGCGCGTCAAAAGGCGCGAGCGCAAGAACATCACCTCGGGCGTGGCGCACGTGAACGCCTCGTTCAACAACACCATGATCACGATCACCGATGCGCAGGGGAACACCATCTCCTGGTCATCGGCCGGGATGATGGGGTTCAAGGGGTCGCGCAAATCGACCCCCTACGCGGCGCAGATGGCTGCCGAAGACGCCGGGCGGAAGGCCACCGAACACGGGGTGAAGACGCTGGAGGTGAACATCTCCGGCCCGGGCTCCGGCCGGGAGTCGGCGCTCAGGGCGTTGCAGGCGGTCGGCATGACGATCACGACCATCCGCGACGTTACGCCGATCCCGCACAACGGCTGCAGGCCCCCCAAGCGGCGGCGCGTCTGAGTTCCTATCTATCGGCTTCCCGCGCGCCGGCGCGCGTCCGATCCGCCGGCCATCGCTTCCGAGAAGAGACAAACAATCCGTGATTGAACGAAACTGGAATGAGCTGATCCGCCCTGAGAAGCCGCTGATCGAGACCGGCGTCGACGCCGACCGGAAGGCTCGCATCGTCGCCGAGCCGCTCGAGCGCGGGTTCGGCGTGACGCTCGGCAACTCGCTGCGGCGGGTGTTGCTCTCATCGCTGCAGGGTGCGGCCGTGACCGCCGTCCAGATCGACGGCGTCGTACATGAGTTCACCTCGATTCAGGGCGCGCGCGAGGACGTGGTCGACATCGTCCTCAACATCAAGCTGCTCGCGCTGCGCATGCACGCCGAGGGGCCGAAGCGCATGACGTTGCGCGCCTCCGGCCCGGGCCCGGTGACTGCCGGACAGATCGAGGCGCCGTCCGACATCGAGATCCTGAACCCCGACCACGTCCTCCTCACCCTGGACGAGACGGCCTCGGTGCGGATGGAGTTCACCGTCCAGAACGGCAAGGGCTACGTCGCGGCCGAGCTCAACCGGCCGGAGGACGCGCCCATCGGCCTGATCGCCGTCGACGCCCTCTACAGCCCGGTCAAGCGCGTCGCCTACCGCGTCGAGCCGACCCGTCAGGGCCAGAGCCTCGACTACGACAAGCTGGTCATCGAGGTGGAAACCAACGGCGCCGTCTCGCCCGTCGATGCGATCGCCTACGCGGCGCGCATTCTGCAGGACCAGCTGCAGATCTTCATCACCTTCGAGGAGCCGAAGAAGAAGGCGGAAGGCGAGGCCAAGCCCGAGCTGCCGTTCAATCCGGCGCTGCTCAAGAAGGTCGACGAGCTGGAGCTTTCGGTCCGTTCGGCCAACTGCCTGAAGAACGACAACATCGTCTACATCGGCGACCTGATCCAAAAGACGGAAGCCGAGATGCTGAGGACCCCGAACTTCGGGCGCAAGTCCCTGAACGAGATCAAGGAAGTGCTGGCCGGCATGAACCTGCATCTTGGCATGGACGTCCCGAACTGGCCGCCGGAAAACATCGAAGACCTGGCCAAGAAGTTCGAAGACCAGATCTAGGCAAACAAAGAGAGAAGGGCAGGAGAGTTCTCGATGCGCCACGGCGCAGCGCACAGAAAGCTGAACCGCACCTCGGCGCACCGCACCGCCATGTTCGCGAACATGGCGGCCAGCCTGATCAAGCACGAGCAGATCACCACCACGCTGCCGAAGGCGAAAGAGCTGCGTCCGTTCGTCGAGCGTCTGGTCACGCTCGCCAAGCGCGGCGATCTGCACGCGAGGCGGATCGCGATCAGCCGCGTGCGCGACGTGGAACAGGTGGGCAAGCTCTTCACCACGCTCGGACCGCGCTACCAGACCCGCAACGGGGGCTACACCCGGGTGTTGAAGGCCGGCTTCCGCTATGGCGACAACGCGCCGCTTGCCGTCATCGAGTTCGTGGATCGCGATCCCGCCGAGAAGGGCAAGGACTCGGGTCCGGTCGAAGCGCTCGCCGCCGAATAATCTACCTTTCCAAGGACATGGCCCGGAATCCTCTGGGCAGCCTGGGCTCTAGCGCAATCTTCGCTTGACTCATTAGTTTCGATGTGGGTGAAATATTATCACTGACGTTCACTAATAGGAGCCGGCGATGCTCAGCCGCATCACGCCCGTCGTCTTCTACCGTGACCCGATCGCGGCCATGCATTTCCTCGAGGACGCCTTCGGCTTCGAGACCTCGGTTCTGGTCACCGACAAGGACGGGCGTGTCGGTCACGCCGAGATGACCGTCGGCGAGGTCGTCATCGGCATCGGCGCCGAATGGAGCTCGCCGGAGCTGATCGGGCCGGCCGCGATGAGGAGCCCAGCGTCCCTCGGCGGCGCCGGGACCCAATTCATTCGCGTGCACATGAGCGACAGCATCGACGTCCACTGCGAGCGGGCGCGCAAGGGCGGCGCGCGCATCACCCAGGAGCCCGCCGACCAGTTCTACGGCTCGCGCACCTACCGCGCCCTGGACCCCGAAGGGCACGTGTGGAACTTCGACCAGGTGGTCGCCGAGGTCTCGGTTGAAGAGATGCAGAAGGCGAGCGAATTGACCTTCCACGACAAGCTCTAAGCGGAGAGAGCACAATGTCCGACTTCAAGCGTCCTTCGATCACCTCCGGCGTCTGCTACCGCGATCCGAGAGCGGCGCTGACCTGGCTCGAGCAGGCGTTCGGCTTCGAGCCCATGATGGTCGTCGTCAACGAGGACGGCACGATCGGCCATTCTGAAATGCGCTTCGGCGACAGCATGATCTTCGTCGGCCAAGAGTGGGACGCCGACCATAAGAGCCCGGCCTCGCTCGGCGGCAAGAACACCCAGTCCCTGCATCTCCAGGTGGACGCCGGGATCGACGCCCTGTTCGAGCGCGCCGTCAAAGCGGGCGCGAGGCCCCTGCGCGAGCCCGCCGACCAGTTCTATGGCGACCGCAGCGCCATGGTCTCCGATCCGGAGGGGCACGTGTGGAGCTTCGGCCAAACCATCCGGGAGATGTCCTTCGATGAAATGTCGAAGGCTGGCGGTCATCACGAGATCCGCGAGCGGCTCTGAAGGATGCCGAAGCTGAAGGGCAAGGCCGCTGAGGCCGAGCTGATCGCGTTCGCCAGCACCTTCCCCGAGGCGTGGGAAGATCACCCCTGGGAGCACACCGTCCTGAAGGTCGGCAAGAAGGTTTTCGTCTTCTTTGGCGGCGCCGCGAGCGCGGCGGACGAGCTTTCGATGACCGTCAAGCTGCCGGTCTCGTACGAGATGGCGCTGACGCTGCCGTACGTCTCCCCGGCCGGGCACGGGCTCTGGAAGGGCGGCTGGGCGAACGTCAACCAGCGCGACGGCGAGGATATCGACCTCGAGACGTTGAAGGCCTGGATCGTGCAGAGCTACCGCGCCGTGGCCCCCAAGAAGCTGGTCAAGCGGTACGATGCACAGCTCGCGGCCTGACCAGACATGACCGCGGCGCTTGATCTTACGCTGCAGGCGCTCGCCGATCCGCATCGTCGGCAGGTGATCGAGCTGCTTCGCGAGCGCCCGCGCCCGGCCGGCGAGCTCGCGCGGGAGGCGGGCCTCGCCCCGCCGGCCATGAGCCGCCACCTGCGGGCGCTGAAGGCCAGCGGCCTGATCGAAGATTCGCATCCCGACTTCGACGCCCGCGTGCGTGTCTATCAACTGCGCGGCGGCGCGATGAGCGAGCTCAAGGCCTGGCTGGAGGAGACCGAGCGGCTCTGGAGCGAGCAGCTTGCGGCCTTCAAAGCGCATATCGAGGGGTGAGCCGCCTCGTGCAGATGCTTGTCGCGCTTGCTCGCCAGTGGCGCCGCAGCCTCGAGGCGTTCAAAACGCGCGCGGAGCGGCGCTGAAATGGCCGGCTCGCAGGTCATCGTGGCGATCCGGGTAAGAGCCACGCCGGAACGCGCATTCCAGGTCTTCGTGGACGAAATCGGCGCCTGGTGGCGGCCCAGCCCGCTGTTCCGTTTCACCCCGCGCGAGCCCGGCGCGCTCTCGTTCGAGCCAGGCCCGGCGGGCCGCCTGGTCGAGACGCGCGCGGACGGCAAGGTGTTCGAGGTTGGCCGGATCCGCGTCTGGTCGCCGCCCGACCGGCTGGTGTTCGGCTTCCGCCAGGCCACCTTCACGCCCGAACAGGACACCGAGGTCGACGTTCGCTTCGAGGCGCTCGCCGACGGCGAGACCCGCGTCAGCGTCACCCACACAGGTTGGGATTCGGTGCCGCAGGAACACGTCGCCCGTCACGGGTTCCCGAACCAGGTGCTCCTGACACGCCTCGGCGAGTGGTGGCGTACGCTGCTATCGGCCTACAAGGACGAAGAGACTCAGCGGGGATGAGCGTGGGCCAGGACGTGGGCGGGGCGGGCGCGGACATAGCGGTCCCGGTGCGGCCCGGCCGGCGGCAAGCCGCCTTCGGCTTCATCTTCGCCACCTCGGTCATGAACGCGCTGTCGTTCGGGCTGATGATCCCGGTCTTGCCGCTGCTCCTGAAGTCGTTCGTCGCCGGCGACACCGCGGTCGCAGCGCTCTGGCAGACCGTGTTCGCGCTCACCTGGGGCGCGATGCAGTTCTTCGCCGGGCCCGTCCTTGGCCTGGCCTCGGACCGCTTCGGACGGCGGCCGATCCTGCTGATCTCGCTCTTCGGCCTTGCGGCCGACTTCATGATCATGGCGCTGGCCCCCAACCTCGGCTGGCTCTTTCTCGGCCGCGTGCTGAACGGGCTGACCGCCTCCTCGGGCTCGACCGGCAATGCCTATCTGGTCGATGTCACGCCGCCCGAGGATCGGGCGCGGCGGTTCGGCATGCTCGGCTCCGCCTTCAGCTTCGGCTTTCTGCTCGGCCCGATTCTGGGCGGCTATCTGGCGGGGTTCAGCCTGCGGCTGCCGTTCGTGGTCGCCGCTGGGCTGGCGCTCGCCAACGCCCTCTACGGCGTCTTCATCCTGCCGGAGTCCCTGCCGCGCGAGCGGCGTGTCGAAGCCTTCGCGCTACGGCGCGCGAACCCGCTCGCGTCCTTGGGCTTCCTTCGCGCGCACGGCGGGCTCGGCCGCTTCGCGTCGATGAACTTCCTGCTGCAGCTGCAACAGAACGTCTGGCCGATGGTCTACGTCCTCTACGTCAGCCACCGCTACCATTGGACCAGCGCGGTCACCGGCCTGGTGATGATGATCAGCGGCGTCGCGGGCATCGGGGTGCAGATGGGACTGGTGGGCCCGGTGGTCCGCCGCATCGGCGAGCGTGGCGCCGTGGTTCTCGGCGTCTCGTTCGGCGCGATCGGCATGACCATCTACGGCTGGGCCCCGACCAGCCTGATCTACTTCGTCGGCTTGCCGTTCAACGTCCTCGCCGGTTTCGCCATTCCCGGCCTCATGGCGCTGATGACCAACCGCGTCGGCATGGCCGAGCAGGGCCAGCTGCAGGGCGCGAACCAGGCGCTGGTCGGCATCGCCTCGATCGTCGGTCCGCTCGTCTATGGCCCCATCTTCGCCTGGGCGCTCACGACCGAGGCGGCGCTGCACGCGCCCGGCGCGCCGTTCTATGTCGCAGCCCTCGCCTATGCCGGGGTGCTCCTGCTGTCGTTCGGCGTCCGCCGGCGCCCGGCGCTGCAGCCGGCATGAGAGGGCCCCCGGCGGAACCGCAGGCGCAGGAAAACGCAAGCCGTTCGCGTGGGCCGCGGCGGCAAGCGGCGTTCGGCTTCATCTACGCGACGGCGGTGATGAACAACCTGTCGTTCGGGCTGATGATCCCGGTGCTGCCCAACCTCATCCGCTCGTTCTTCGGGGCGACGAACGCCGCCACGACCGCCTCGGCGGCGGACTGGCAGTTCGTCTTCGGCGTCACCTGGGGCGCGATGCAGTTCTTCTCCGGCCCGGTGCTCGGCATGTTGTCCGACCGCTTCGGGCGCCGACCCGTCCTCCTGATCTCGATCCTCGGCCTGTCGCTGGACTTTCTGGTGATGGCCTTCGCCCCGACTTTGCTCTGGCTGCTCCTGGGCAGGGTGGTCAACGGCGCGACCGCCGCGACCTTCTCGACCTGCAACGCCTATGTCGCCGATGTCTCGAAGCCCGAGGACCGGGCGCGCAACTTCGGCTGGATGAGCTCGGCGTTCAGCGTCGGGTTCCTGTTCGGCCCGGTCGTCGGCGGCGTGCTGGCGAGCCACGCGCTGCATATCGGCGCCTTCACCATCGGGGGCCTGCGCGTCCCGTTCCTGGTCGCGGCCGTCATCTGCGCCATCAACTGGTTCTACGGGCTCCTGGTCCTGCCCGAGTCGCTTCCGCCGGAGCGGCGCATCGCGCGGTTCGAGTGGCGGCGGGCGAACCCTGTCGCCAGCCTGATGCTGCTCCGCTCGCACCGCGACCTCCTGCCGCTCGCGGGCGTCAACTTCCTCTTCCAGCTGTCGCAGCAGGTCCTCCCCAACGTCTTCGTCCTCTACACCACGCTCCGCTACGGCTGGTCGCAAAGCTTCCTGGGCGTGACGTTCCTCATCACCGGCGCCCTCGGGATCCTGGTGCAGATGTTCGTCGTCGGGCCGGTGGTGCGGCGCATCGGCGAGCGCGGGGCGGTGATCGCCGGCGCCGCGGCCGGCGTCGGCGGCTTCGTGATCTACGGCTTGGCCTCCAGCGGCCTCGTCTACTTCATCGGCATGCCGATCTTCGCCTTCCTCGGGCTCATGCAGCCCGGCATCCAGGGGCTGATGACCCAGCACGTCTCGCCGATGGAGCAGGGCCGCCTGCAGGGGGCCAACCAATCCACCGCCGGCATCGCCTCGATCCTCGGGCCGGCGATCTTTCCCTTGAGCTTCGCCTTCGCGCTGCGCTCCTGGCCCTCGGTTCCCGGCCTCCCGATCCTCATCGCGGCGGCGCTGCTGGCGCTCGCCTTCCTGCTCGCGCTCGACGCCGCGCGCCCGGTCCGCGCCGCCAGGGCCTGACCATCCCGCAAAAGGGGGAGACAGCGGCCCGCTGGTGCGACACCCTCCGCCATCGCCGGGTTTTTGGGGGCGCGCGCGAATCCCGTGGCCACTGCGGCTGACACCACCGAGGGCGACGCTCCTGCCGCCGACACGCCGGTGCGGCTCACGCGCCTGCGCCTGGGCTTTGTCCTTGCCGTCGTGCTCCTGAACACCACCTCGCTCGGCATCGTCTCTCCGGTGCTGCCCATCCTGGTGAAGCGGCTCGCGCATGGCGATACGATCGCCGCCGCCGAGGCGATCGGCGTCTTCACCGCCGCGTGGGCGGCGATGCAGCTCTTCTTCGCCCCGGTGCTCGGCGTGCTTTCCGACCGCTTCGGGCGCCGGCCGGTGGCGCTCATCTCGCTGGTCGAGCTCTCGGCCGACTACGTGGTGATGGCGCTCGCGCCGGCGCTCGGCTGGCTCTTCCTCGGCCGGGTTCTCTCCGGCGGTGCGGCGGCTGGTCGGGCGGCGATGTTCGCCTACGTGGCCGACGTCGCCGCGCCTGAGGAGCGCACCCGCTACTTCGCGCTCGTCGCGGCGGCCGGGGGCGCCGGGACGGTGATGGGGCCGAGCATGGGCGGGCTGCTGGGCGAGATCGGGCCGCGCGCGCCGTTCTGGGTCGCCGCCGGCATCGGCCTGTTCAACGCCGCCTACGGCTTCTTCGTGCTCAAGGAGTCGCTGCCGCGCTCGGCGCGCACCCCGTTCAGCTGGGTGCGGGCAAACCCCTTCCATGCGCTCTGGATCCTGTTCGAAGGCAAGGGTTTGCTCGGCCTGGCGGTGATCATGTTCCTGGCCAATGTTGGAATGTCCGCGTTTTCAAGCATCTACGTGCTCTACGTGAACTACCGCTACGGCTGGGGGACCGGCCTTGCGGGCCTCGTCCTGACGGCATACGCGGCGGCGACCATCGTCATGCAGGGCTTTCTCGCCGGACCCGCCGTCAAGCGACTGGGGGAGAAGGGTGCGATAGTGCTCGCCTTCGCTTGCGGCGTGGCCGCGCTCGGCCTGATCGGGCTCGCCGCGTGGTCGCCGCTGCTGTGGCTCGGCGTTGTCCTGATCGCCCCGGTCAACATCGGCATCGCCGCGATCCAGTCGCTGCGCTCGCAGTTGGTCGAGCCCAGCGAGCAGGGCCGCCTGCAAGGCGCCATGATCAGTCTGGCCGGCCTTGCCGGCATCGCCGGCCCGGTGCTGTTCGCCGTCGTCTTCGCCTGGTCGATCGGGGCGGGAAGGGGTTTCGCGCTCCCGGGGCTGGCCATGCTGACCGGCGCGGGCGTCTTTGCGCTCGCGATGCTGCTCAGCCTCGTGATCGTTCGACCCCGGCCTGCTCCCTCCGAGGTTGCCAAGGTTTAATCCCAGGCCCGGTTCAGACGCTCGCCCGGGCCTGCTAGCCTGACCGCCGACCCTGCGATTTCCGCCAAGGCTGTTTCCTGAAGGACCGCGCCCCGGTGACGAGCGCCGCCCTCGCCCTCGACGCGACCCCGCCCCGCAAGCGGCGGCCGGCGGCGCTCGGCTTCATCTATGCCGTCATCCTGATGAACACGATGGCGGTCGGCGTGATCTTCCCGGTCTTTCCGCCGCTCGTGAAGATGCTGTCCGGCCAGGGCGACGCCGGCGGCGCGCAGATCATGGGCGTCTTCGCCGCCGCCTGGTCGGTGATGAACCTCTTGAGCGCGCCGATCTTCGGCAATCTCTCCGACCGCTTCGGCCGCCGCCCGGTGCTGCTGGTCTCGATGTTCGGGCTGGCGCTCGACTACGTGATCATGGCGCTCGCGCCCTCGATCGGCGTGCTCTTCATCGGGCGGGTGATCTCGGGGATCACCGCCTCCAGCGGCGGCGCGGCCGCGGCGTACGTCATCGATATCTCCGGCGAGGACGACCGCGCGCGCAACATCGGGCGCTTCCAGGCGGCGGCGAACGCGGGGATCCTCATCGGACCTGCGCTCGGCGGGTTCGGGCTTGTCGCCGCCGAGCACATCGGCATCCACGACCCGCGCGCGCCGTTCTGGCTGGCGGCGGGGCTGGCGCTGGCGAACGGCGTCTTCGGCCTCTTCGCCGTGCCGGAGTCGCTGGCGCCCGAGCGCCGCGCGCCCTTCGACTGGCGGCGGGCCAACCCTATCGGCGCGGTCGTGCTGCTCTTCAGCCGTCCTGGGCTGCTCGGGATGGCGCTGGTGTTCTTTTTCATCCAGTTCGCCAACCAGTCGTTCAACTCGCTCTTCCAGTTCTACACGCACTACCGCTTCGGCTGGGGCCCGCCGAACGTCGCGCTTCTGCTCATGGTGCTGAGCGGCGGCGGCATCATCACCTCCAGTTTCGTGGCCGGGCCTGCCGCCAAACGGCTGGGCGAGCGGGGCGCGGTCTTGGTCGGCCTGGGGCTCTTCGTGATCGCCATGACCATAGATGCGCTCGCCCCCACCGTTCCGCTGTTCTGGTTGGGGATTGCGGTGGGCGTCGCAGCCGGCTTCGGTTTTCCGAGCCTGTTCTCGCTGCTCACCAAGAGAGTGGGTGTCGACCAGCAAGGGCAGTTGCAGGGGGCCATGCAGATCGTCTTCGGCCTGACCGGGCTGCTCGGCCCGATCACCTTCACCAGCCTCTTCGCCTGGGCGGTCGGCCCAGGGCGTGGCCTGGGCCTGCCCGGCCTGCCGCTCCTGGTCGGCGCGGCGATCACCTTCGCAGGCTGGCTGATGGCCGTCGTCTACGCGCGTCCCCGCCCCGACGACGCAACGCCCGACCCCGAGGCGCGTCGAGAGCCGTTCATAGGCCACTGACCTCGCCCTTCCGCCGGGACTTGACCGGCTAATCCGTAAGCGGTTACGTAACTAGTTACACAAAGGAGACGACGTGCCCGACTTCGTCGAGTCGCTTGGACTGCCGTTCTTCGCGCATCGCCTCAGGCGCCTTTCCGAGACCCTGGTCGCGGCGGCGCCCGACTGGCTGCCGCAAGCCGGCGTCACCGCCCCGCCGAAGGCCGGCTCGACGCTGCTTTTGCTCGCGCAGGAGGGGGGGTTGAGCGTCACCGAAATCGCCGCGCGCCTGAGGCTGTCTCATCCGCTGATCATAAGACTGGTGCGGGAGCTCTCAGGGCGCGGCTTGGTGAAGACCGCGCAGGATCCAACCGACGGGCGCCGTCGCCCGGTGACGCTGACAGCTGCTGGTCGGGCCGAGGCGGCCCGGCTGCGGCAGCTGAACGCCCAGATCGCCGCCGCCTACCGCGACCTGTTCGAGGACGCCGGCGTCGACGGCCTGGCCGCGATCGAACGGCTGGAGGCGGCGCTCGAGCGGCGCGGCTACGCCGAGCGCCTGCGCCAGGCGGCGCGCGAGCCCGCTTAGAATCCGGAGGTCCCCATGCACAGACGCACCCTTCTCGCTGCTGCCGCCAGTCTGGCCGCGGGAATCACGGCCCGCCCCGCCGCGGGCGTTGCGATGCGGCGCCACATGACGGTTTCGCCGCCGAAGATGGACGGGGCGCCCGGGAGCTCGCCAATGATACGGATCGGCGCCATGCCGGGGATCGGAGCCAGCATCAACGGCCGCGGCCCCTACACATTCGGCATCGACACTGGCGCCGACGGGTTCGTCCATCTGTCGTCGCAGCTGGCGCAAGCGCTTGCGCTTCCGGTGATCGGCGAGGCCATGGCCAGCGATCCGTCTGGCAAGAACCCGATCCACATCCGGCGCTTCAAGATCTCAGCGCTGCAGCTGGCGGGGGTCACGTTCAAGGATCTGGACGCCGAAGGGATGCCGCCACTGCCTGGCGCCGCGAAGCTCTTGGACGGCATCCTCGGCATGGACCTCTTCGACGCGCTTACGCTTTCCCTCGACTTCAAGAAGGGCGAGGTCGGGCTCTCAAGCCTGCCCGCGCCCGCGGCGGATGGTCGTTCGGTCTTCGCCTACGAGCCTGGGCCGACGATCCGCCTGCCGGTGACGATCGGCGCGGCGACCTACGAGGCGGATCTCGACACCGGCAACATGGGATCGCCCTTGCTTTTCCCGACCGAATGGATCGCGCGGCTGCCCACGCACGGCGCGCCACAGAAGCGCGGCATCGCCCACAGCATCAGCCAGACGGTGCAGATGTACGCGGTCCCGTTGGACGCCCCGGCGCGTGTCGGCGCCGTCCTTCTGCCAGCCAGCGAAGTGGCGTACCCGAACGTGGCGCCGGTCGCCAACATCGGCTCCAAGGCCCTGCAGGGCATGGTCGTGCGCATCGACCGCGCCAATCGCCGCGTCCAGTTCGAGACGTAGGCAGGCGCGGCGCGTCATCATTGCGCCCGAAAGCTCGGCTGAATATTGGACGCGGCTGCTTCGCCGTTCAGGACACCGAGCCCCGTGCCGAAACCTTTTCTCGTCCCGCTCGCGTTCGCGGCTGCGCTCGCCTCGGCGGGTGCTTCCGCCGCCCAGGACGTGCCGACCAGCCAGGCGCAAATCAACCTCTCCTTCGCGCCGGTGGTGCGCAAGGCGGCGCCGGCGGTGGTCAACGTCTACGCCAAGGTCCTGCGCCAGACGGTCAACCCGTTCTTCCAGATGTTCGGCGGCTACGGACCGACCGAGGAGCGCATGGCCCGCTCGCTGGGGTCCGGGGTGATCGTCCGCCCCGACGGCGTGATCGTCACCAACAACCACGTCATCGCCGGCGGCCAGGACATCATGGTGGCCCTCGGCGACCGGCGCGAGTTCCCCGCCAAAGTCCTCTACGTCGACAGCAAGGCCGACGTGGCGGTGCTCAAGATCGACGTCGGCGGCGAGCAGTTGCCGGTCATGCCGCTCGCGCAAGCCGACGAGAGCCAGGTCGGCGATCTCGTGCTCGCCATCGGCGACCCGTTCGGGGTCGGCCAGACCGTCACCAACGGCATCGTCTCGGCGGTCGCGCGCTCGGACGTGGGCGTCACCAGCGTCCCGTACTTCATCCAGACCGACGCCCCCATCAACCCCGGCAACTCCGGCGGGGCGCTCGTCAACATGTCCGGCGAGATGATCGGCATGAACACCGCCATCCTCTCCGGCACCGGCACTTCGGCGGGCATCGGCTTCGCCATTCCCGCGCCGCTCGTGCGCCACATCGTGCAGCAGGCTTTGGCTGGCGGCGCCGCGACCGAGCGCGCGTGGCTGGGACTGAAGACGCAAGGGGTCAGCGCCGCCATCGCCAAGACCCTCGGCCTGCCGCGGCCGGAAGGGGCGCTCGTCACCGACGTCTGGCCGGGAGGCCCCGGCGAACGGGCGGGGATCAGGAGCGGCGACCTGATCCTCAGCCTCGACGGCCATCCGATCGACGACGACGCGGCGCTCAACTACCGCATCGCCACGCTCGACGCCGGCCAGGACGTAGCGGTCGCGTATCGCCGCGGAAACGGCGCCGAGCAGACGGCGCGGCTTCGCCTCTCGCCGCTTCCCGCCGAACCCGCCCGTGACGAGCAGACCATCGACGGCCACAACCCGTTGCAGGGGGCGACGGTCGAGAACCTCTCGCCGGCGGTCGCCGACCAGATGGGGCTGGATCCGTTCGCCGCCAGCCATGGCGTGATGATCACCAAGATCGCCGGGGGCTTCGCCGCGGGCTACTTCCAGCCGGG
This sequence comes from Caulobacteraceae bacterium, assembly GCA_035295705.1. Lineage (GTDB taxonomy): Bacteria > Pseudomonadota > Alphaproteobacteria > Caulobacterales > Caulobacteraceae > Poindextera. Next base: position 1,388 of record DATGIN010000031.1, on the reverse strand, counting down.
CGACCTCGTGCGCGAGGTGAACGGGCACGCGGTCGCCTCGGTAAGCGACCTGAAGGCTGCGCTCACCACCGGCGCATCGGGCGTTTGGAGATTGGTCATCGTGCGCGGCAACCAGGTGATGACCGGCCAGTTCAGCATCTGACCGGCGTCTTGCCGGGCGGCGCGGTTTGGCCGCAGAGTTCCGCCGTCCCCGAAGGGAGGAACTCCGATGCGCGCCGCTTCATTCCTCGTCCTCGTCGCCGGTTCGATCGCCCTGGCCGCCTGCGGGCGGAACAGCGGCGGCGCCGCTTCCAGCGCCGCGAGCGCCGGCCTGGCCGAAGCGTCGCCGCCCGCGTCCGCGCCGCCGCCGACCCAGCCGGCCGCCAACGCCAGCGGGGTCCCCGTGCATGTCGGCGACTGCGTACAGACGAGCGTGCAGCAGGTAGGCACGCGCCTCGAGGGAACGCCCGGATCCGGCAGCGCCATCGGCTATGCGAACGGGCTCAGCCAGGTTTCCTACGACCAGGTTCCGGGCATCGACTCCTCGCGCCCCGGGGACCCGGTGAAGCTCTGCCTCGTCTCGCTGCCGTCCGACTGCCCGCCCGGCGACGACCGCGGCAAGGTGTATGGCGGCACGAACCTCAGGACCGGCCAGACCTGGCAGGAAGCCGACTCCGAGCACAGCTGCGGCGGGGCCTGAACTCCAAGCTCTCCGCCGACCTGCGCTCTACCGTCGCGACCAGCCGCCGATGATGGCGCCGGGTCCGCTGACGAGGCCGAAGTAGAAGCCGATGTCATAAGCGATGCCGGTGCCGGAGGTCTCGTAGAAGTGCACCGTCCACGGCAGCGTGTGCGGCCGGATCGCGTTGATCACCTCGATGATCAGCATGAACGGGCCGATGATCCCGTGCCAGAGGCCAAGCAGGAACTGCGACAGCGCCCCGCCCGCCGCGGCGTGATGCGACTCGGCGGAGCCGGCGACGCAGGCCGCCAGCAAAAGGACCAGACCAACCGCCCCCGCGATCTTCAGCCCCGTACGCATGGGCGAACCCTCCTTATCGCCTGAGCAGCCTCAGGATCAGCACGAGGATGCCGGCGCCGACGATCGCCGCCACGAACGAGCCCAGGTAGCCGCCGGGCAAGTTGACACCCACGCGGTGAAACAGCCAGGCGCCCAGAAACGATCCCAGGACGCCCAGGATGATGTCGCCGATGAGGCCGAAGCCACGGCCTCGGAAGATCAGGCCGGCGAGCCAGCCGGCGACAGCGCCGATCGCGACGACGATGAGCCAGTAGCCGATGCTGTGATGCAGATGCATTGAAGTGGTCCTTCCCCTTGCCTGCGGCGAAGCTCGAACGCTGCCCAGCCGGCCCACGGTCCGTCAAGCCGGTGCGTGCGCTTGACGGGG
>DATGIN010000030.1:0-4876 GCA_035295705.1 Caulobacteraceae bacterium | reverse complement strand
TGGCGGCGGATGTAGCCGGTCGCCGGGTCGCTCCAGAGAGGCTGGTCGGCGGCGCGGACGAGCGGTCCTTGCGAAGCTTCGGCGCGGGCCAGGAGGCCCGCGAGGGTGAGATCGAACGCTGACGCGAGCCGCACCAGGGTGACCGCGGTCGGGCTGGCCTCCCGCCGCTCGATCTTGCTGATCGTCGCCTTCGAGACGCCTGAGCGTTCGGCGGCGTCGGCCAGGCTCCAGCCGCGCGCTTCGCGCTCCAGCCGTACCCGCTCGGCAATCCCAGCCTCAGTCTCGTCCTCTATGAGAGACATTCGTCTCCTTTAATGGAGGATGGCGAGATAGGCAACGCCTGCAACGCCCTGGCCTCAGGCAGGGGCAAGCGCCTTCGCTTCGCCTTCGAACACCGGGGCGTCCTCCGCCGGCAGAGCCGGCTTGCCGAGGATGAGGTCGGACGCCTTCTCGGCGACCATGATGGTCGGCGCGTTGGTGTTGCCGCCAACCAGGGTTGGGAAGACCGAGGCGTCGACCACACGCAGGCCCGAAAGGCCCTGCACCCTCAGCTCCGCGTCGACCACCGCCAGCGGATCGCCGCCGGCGCCCATGCGGCAGGTCCCGACCGGGTGGTAGATCGTCTCGGCGGTCTGCCGGATCCATGCGTCGATCTCGGCGTCGCTTTGCACCGCGGCCCCGGGGAAGACCTCATCGCCGCGCAAGGGTGCGAGCGGCGCCTGGCTGGCGACGGCCCGCACCATCTTCGTCCCTTCCCGCAGCGCGCGGCGGTCTTCCTCCGTCGCCAGGTAGTTGGCGAAGATGGCCGGATCGGCGAGCGGATCGGGCGAGGCCAGGCCGACGCGCCCGCGGCTCTCCGGGCGCAGCTGGCAGACGTGCACGGAAAATCCGTCCTTTGGCACGCTCTCCTTGCCGTGGTTCTTCATGATCGCCAGCACGCAGTGCAGCTGCAGGTCCGGACGGTCGAGCTCGAGGCGCGACCTGACGAACGCGCCGGACTCCAGGAACTGCTGGCGCCCGAACCCGCGCTTGAAGAGGACGTAGCTCACGCCGACCGTCAGCATGCCGAGGCCCTTCGCATGCGAGTAGGCGGTCTTCACGCCCGGCGGCGTCTCCCAGGCGACGATGACGTCGAGGTGGTCCTGCAGGTTCTCGCCGACGCCCTTCAACGCGTGAGTCACGGCCACGCCGGCCGCCTGCAGCCGCTCCGGATCGCCGACGCCGGAGAGCTGCAGGATGTGCGGCGACTGGACGGCGCCGGCGGCGAGCAGCACCTCGCGCTGGGCCAGGGCCTGGCGCACCTGGCCGTTCTGCACGAACTCGACGCCGACCGCACGGCGGTCTTCGATCAGGATGCGGGTCGTGCGCGCACCAAGCTCGAGCGCAAGGTTGGCCCGTTTGCCGAGCACCGGGCGCAGGTAGGCGGCCGAGGCGCTCCAGCGCTCGCCGTCCTTGATGGTCGTTTGATAGGGGCCGAAGCCCTCCTGCTGGAAGCCGTTGAAGTCGCCGGTGCGGCGGTAGCCGGCGGCGGCGCCGGCGTCGATGAAGGCGCTGAACACCGGGCTGTTGATCGGCGCCTTGGAGACGTGCAGCGGACCTTCTGCGCCGTGATAGGCGTCGGCGCCGCCCTCGAAGCTCTCCGCGCGCTTGAAGTACGGGAGGACGTCGGCATAGCCCCACCCGGCCAGGCCCATCTGCCGCCACTGGTCGTAGTCGCGCGCATGGCCGCGGATGTAGATCATGCCGTTGATCGAGGACGAGCCGCCCAGGCCGCGCCCGCGCGGCCACCAGAGCCGCCGGTCGTTCAGGTTGGGCTCCGGCTCGGTCCAGAAGCCCCAGTTGTAGTTCCCCTTGTTGGCGATCAGCCCGCCGACGCCGGCCGGCATGCGCACGAGCAGCGAGTTGTCCTTGCCGCCCGCCTCGAGCAGCAGCACCCGCGCGCTCGGGTCGGCCGACAGGCGGTTCGCCAGAACGCAGCCGGCCGAGCCGGCCCCAATGATGATGTAGTCGAACTGAGCGTCGGCCACGGCGAGTCTCCAGCGCGCTAAGCTTCTTGCTCGGCGGCTCTAGCAACCCGTCGCGGCGTCAACCAAGCGCTTCGCCGGCCGGCCAGCGGCCATCGGCCAGCACCTGGGCGTGGAAGCGCTCGCCCATCCGCCGATAGCCGGCGGCGTTCGGGTGCAATTCGTCGGGGAGGTCGGGCCGATCGGCCTCGTCGAACAGCGAAAGCCCGGAAAGGTAGCTGATGCGCCCGTCCCCGGCCCGGCGGCGTGCTTCGACGACGCCCTCGAGCAGCGCGCGCATGCGGGTGAGCGGCAGGCCGCCGCCATCGCCGGCGTCCTCCCGCGGAGGCGAGTAGATCGGCGAGACGATCATCAGCGGCGTCTCGGCGTGCTTTTCGCGGATGATCGAGATCATCGCGTGCGCGGAATCGAGGAAGGTGCGCTCCTTGAGCTGGCCCTCGCCGTGCACGTTGATGCCGAGCTTGAGCACGATCCCGTCGGCCAGCTGGTCGCGGATGGCGCGCGCGGCGAGGCCCGATAGCAGGCAGGAACCGGCCCAGCCGAGGTTGATCACGCGCGCGTCGGCGAGACCGGCCGCCACCGCCGGCCAGGTCCCCGACCCGCCGTCCGCCTCCATGCAGTGGGAAATGGAGCTGCCGTGGAAGAGCACCGTCTTACGCTCATCCGGCCACGCCGCGAGGCGGGCGCCGTCGTCGACCGCGACCGCGGTGATGGAAACGGTGGCGCCCTGCGGCAGCCAGAGCTCCAGTCGTTTCTCGCCCGCCGGCAGGCCATCGAAGCTGACCGACGCCCGCTCGTCCCCCGCGAGCTTGCCGTTCTGCGTCAGCGTCGCGCCGCCGCTCGACGGCTTCCGCTCGAAAAGCGCCCCGTCGACGTAGAGCTCGTAGTTGGCGGCGCGGTCGCCGAAGCTGCGCTGGGTGCTGTCGAGGCGGAGCGCGCGCGTGTCGCTGATCATGCGCAGGCGGACGCCGGCCGCACAGGACGCGACCCAGCGGGTGAACGGGTCGAGGAAGAGGGTATCGGCGAACGGGTAACGCAGCGGCTGGATCGCATCGGGCCGGCGGCGGATGTCGATGTGGCCGTCCAGGAGAGCGGCGATCGTGTCGAGGTCGATGCTTTGCACGAAGGAGCCTCTTCCCTACCCGATCTGGACCGACATGCCGCCGTCGACCGGCAGCAGGACGCCCGAGATGAACTTCGCCTCGTCGGAGGCGAGAAAGAGCGCCGCGTGTGCGGTGTCCCAGGCCGTGCCCATCTTGGCCCCCAGCGGCACGCGGGCGTTGCGCATCGCGCGCGTCTCCTCCTGCGTGCGCCCGCTGGCCTGGCTGATGCCGACGATGGCCATCGGGGTGTCCATCAGGCCCGGCAGGACAGCGTTGCAGCGGATGAGATGCCTGGCGTTGGCGGCCGCGACGCTGGTGGTGAGCCGGTTCACGCCCGCCTTGGAGACCTCGTAGGCGACCTGGTTGCCGCCGGCGATCGAGGCGAGCGACGAGATATTGACGATCGCGCCGCCGCCCTGCTCGCGCATCACCGGGATGGCGGCCTTGGTGACCAGCCACATGCCCCTGAGGTTGACCTCGAGGATGCGGTCGAAGGCGACCTCGTCGGCGCGGTGGGCCGGCCCGTCGCGACCGCCCTGGGCGCCGCCCACGCCGACGTTGTTGACCACTATGTCGATACGGCCGAGCCGGTCCTTGCCGGTGTCGATGATGGCTTGCGCCTCGGCGGGGCGCGTGATGTCGGCTTCGAGCGCGGAAGCCTGGCCGCCCTCGCCGGCGATCATCGCCGCCGTCTCCTCGGCGCGGGCGAGCACGCGGTCGACGCACATCACCGCCGCGCCCTCGCGCGCGAACAGCATGGCCATCGCGCGGCCGTTGCCGATGGTTTCGCCCGGAGTCTGGCCCGCGCCGACGACGATGGCGGTCTTGCCTTTCAGCCGCTCGCCCATCGCGGTCAGCCCTTGAGGTCCGGGTCGAGCACCGCGCCCGGCTCCAGCTGCACCCCGAAGCTGTTCAGGAACATCGATACCTGGGTGTACTGGCCGGCGGTGAACACCACGTCCATGCACTGCTTCTCGTTATAGTGCGCCCTCAGCGCGGCCCACGTCGCGTCGGAGACGAAGTGGTCGCGCACCAGCTCGTCGGCCGCGCGGATCAGCGCCTGCTCGGCCGCGGTCCAGCCGCCCGCGTCGGCGCCCGCCTTGATGGCCGCGATCTCGTCGCGGCTCAGGCCTTCGCGGAGGCCGATCGCGGTGTGCTGGGTGAACTCGTAGCCCGACTTGCACAGGTAGCCGACGCGCAGAATCACGATCTCGCGGTCGCGCGGGGTGAGGCTGTTGCGCCGCGAAAGCACGTACGATCCCCATTCGTTGAAACGGGTCAGCGCCTTCGGAGCATGCACCAGCGTCGCGAAGATGTTGAGGAACCGGCCGCTGGCCAGCATCGGCGCCGCCGCCTCGCGCTGCTCCTCGGTCAGGTCCTCGACCGCGATCGGCGCGATCCGGGGCTTCGATGTGCGCATGGCGCCCTCCTCAGGCAGTCGCTCGCGCGCGACCCCTAACAGGAGAGGCCGCCGCTACGCCAGCAGGACGCCGCGCTCCGCCAGCACCGCGCGCAACGCCGCCTCGCTGGTGAAGAGCTCGGCCTGGAAGCCGGCGTCACGCGCGCCCTCGACGTTGGCGGCGACGTCGTCGAAGAAGAGCGAACGAGCAGGCGCGATGCCTGCCTTTTGCGCCACCAGCTGGAACGCCTCGACCGCCGGCTTCGCGGCGCCCAGCTCGTGGCTGAGATAGGCCTCGAAGGCGCCGAGAGCGCCGTTCGTCTCGGCGACCAGGAAGTCCCAGTGCACCT
>DATGIN010000029.1:0-2000 GCA_035295705.1 Caulobacteraceae bacterium | reverse complement strand
CGTTTGGCCAAGGAAATCATTCGGCTTCGGCTCGAGGCCGATCACCTTGACACCGGGGCCCTCGCACGCCATCTGGCTCAGGACGGATTCGGCGCGTTGCTTGGCGAGATCGACAAGGCGGCCCTCAAATCGGGCGCGCCTTTCCTGAAATCGGATGTATCGCCCACGCTCGCCAGATCCCAGTGGTCGCACGCCTTCGAGGCTCTGACTCGAATGGCGGCGCTGGGTGACGCCATCGAGGCCGAAAAGGGCAGCCTTTCCGGCCGCGGTGGCATGGAAGCGATCGAGCGCATGAAAACCGAACGCGACGCTCTGAAAAGAGCCATCGGCTCGGGGACGATTTGGGCGGACGGTTAGGTCCTTAAGGTTAAGGACTGGCCGGACTTTTGCATGACCTCCCGTCGTCGCGCCGACGGTCGGGAGCCGGAGAGATAGATGACGACGACGGCTGAACCTGCCGAGACCGAAGCCCCGACGGACGGCCCGCTGCTCGATCTGACCGACGCCGGGGTGAAGAAATTCATCAAGCAGGCGAAGGCGCGCGGCTACGTCACCATGGACGAGCTGAACAAGGTTCTGCCGTCCGAGGAGGTCAGCTCCGAGGCGATCGAGGACACGCTCGCGATGCTGTCCGAGATGGGCGTGAACGTGGTCGAGGCGGAGGAAGACGCCGAGGTTCCGGAAGGCCAGGAGGTCGCCGTCCGCGAGGAGACCGCGGTCGCCGAGGCGCCCGCCAAGGAAAGCGCCTACGACCGCACCGACGATCCTGTGCGCATGTACCTGCGCGAGATGGGCTCGGTGGAGCTGTTGTCGCGCGAGGGCGAGATCGCCATCGCCAAGCGTATCGAGGCCGGCCGCGACACGATGATCCGCGGCCTGTGTGAAAGCGCGCTCACCTTCGAAGCCATCATGGTCTGGCGCGAGGAGTTGGGCAGCGGCCGCATTCTGCTGCGCGAGGTCATCGATCTCGAGCAGACCTACGGCGGCCTGGGCGGGGCCGCCATCGCGGCGCCCGCGGAAGGCGTCGTCGCGGTCGAAACCGGCGAAGCACAGGCGGAGCGCTCGGAAGCGGAAGGCGACGAAGCGGCCGCCGAGGGCGTGGGCGCCGACGACGACGACGATTTCGACGATGGCGCCGGCCCGACCGTCAGCGCCATGGAGGCGGAGCTTCGCGAAGGCGTCATGGCGACGCTGGATGCGATCGCAGCCGAGTTCGAGGCCTTCCGCGCCCTGCAGGACCGCCTCGTTCGTCATCGGCTGAAGGGCAAGGACCTGCCCGAGGACGAGCGCAAGGCCTACGAGCAGGCGACGGGCGTGATCGTCCAGCACCTGAAGACGCTCAAGCTCAACAACAACCGCATCGAGGCGCTGGTCGACCAGCTCTACGCGATCAACCGCCGGCTGATCGGCCTCGAAGGGCGCCTGCTTCGCCTCGCCGACAGCTACGGCATTTCGCGCAGCGAGTTCCTGAAGGCATACCTGGGCTCCGAGCTCGACCCGCAGTGGCTCGACACGCTGAAGCCGCTCGGCATCCGCTGGACCAAGTTCGCCGAGAACGACTGCGGCCAGATCAGCGACATCCGCCTGGAGATCGCAGCGCTGGCCACCGAGACCGGCCTTCCGATCGACGACTACCGCCGCATCGTCCAGACCGTGCAGAAGGGCGAGCGCGAGGCGCGTCAGGCCAAGAAGGAAATGGTCGAGGCGAACCTTCGCCTGGTGATCTCGATCGCCAAGAAGTACACCAACCGCGGCCTGCAGTTCCTTGATCTCATTCAGGAAGGCAACATTGGCCTGATGAAGGCGGTCGACAAGTTCGAGTACCGCCGCGGCTACAAGTTCTCGACCTACGCCACGTGGTGGATCCGCCAGGCGATCACCCGCTCGATCGCCGACCAGGCGCGCACCATCCGCATCCCGGTGCACATGATCGAGACGATCAACAAGATCGTCCGCACCTCGCGCCAGATGCTGCACGAGATCGGCCGCGAGCCGACGCC
>DATGIN010000028.1:0-10532 GCA_035295705.1 Caulobacteraceae bacterium | reverse complement strand
TGGCTCGGCGTCATCGCGTTCGAGCGCGGCATCGGGACCGACCTGTCCGTACGCTACGGCGGCCAAGTCTGGATCCCCATCGATGCCGGCACGCCATGGCTGGCGAAGCCGGTGCGACTGGCGTTGACCCGCACGCCCCCGAACGCGACGCCCGGCGGCATGACCTGGCGGACCATCGCCCCGGGGTTCGAGGTGGCCGAGCTGCCGGTATTGGCGGGCGGGGGCGAGGTGGATCGCATCCTGCTGGCCCGCATTGATCCTGCCCGATACCATTTCGTTGTGCGCAACGACCCGGCCGGGCGGCACAACCTGCAGCGCTGGATGCACGACCTGCACCCGGCGCTCGCCGTCAACGGCAGCTTCTACGGCCGGGACGGTCGCCCAGCGACGCCGGCGGTCAGCGATGGGATGCCGATAGGCCCCGCAGCGTACACGGCCCGGCAGGGCGCCTTCGTCTCATCACCCGCGATGACGGCCATCCACGACCTGGCGCACGAGGACTGGCGCGAGAGCTTCAAAGGCGCGGACGCAGCGATGGTGTCGTACCCATTGCTGCTCGCTGCGGACGGCTCGAGCCGCGTGGGCGCCGACAGCGGCTGGCTCGCCAACCGCAGCTTCATTGGCCAGGACCGCGAGGGCCGCATCATCATCGGCACGACCAAGGGCGCCTTCTTCTCGCTCAAGCGGCTGGCCGAGTTCCTGAAGCGCAGTCCGCTCGATCTCAAGCTGGCCCTCGACCTCGACGGCGGCCCCGTCGCCTGCCAGGGCGTCGACCTGAACGGCTTTAGGCGAACTACGTGCGGTCACTGGGAGATTCAGGTCGACCGAGACGGCCGGGCGAAGATGCTGCCGACCTCGCCTATCGGCCAGCCGTCCATGCCGATGGTGCTGGCGGTGTACCCGCGCTGAGCCCTTGCGCGGCAAGGCGGTGGTGGGCGGCGAGGGGTTCGAACCCCCGACCTTCTGGGTGTAAACCAGACGCTCTGACCAGCTGAGCTAGCCGCCCTGCCCGCCTCCCGTCGGCGGACAGGTACGACCTTCAATCGCGCGCACTCTGTCAAGAGCGGCCGACGCTGACCCTCGATTTTCGTACGAAGGGCGGCGCGCTTCCCCGCACGCCGCCCGGGGGCGACCGAAGCGGGTCGCCCTAGTTCAAAGCGGACTTCAGGCCTTCGCCGACGCGGAAACGCGCGGTTTTCGACGCTGGGCGCTTCACGGTCTCGCCGGTGCGCGGATTGCGCGCCGTGCCGGCCTTGCGGGCCACGGGCACGAAGCTGCCAAATCCGACGAGCCGGACTTCCTTGCCTGACTTCAGAGAAGCCGTCACTGAACTCAAGAACGCCTCGAGGGCATCCCTCGACTGGTTCTTGCTGAGCCCCGCCTTATCCGCGATCGCGGAAATCAGTTCGGCCTTGGTCATAGGTGTCTCCCAACCCGTTGGTTTCGGCGGCTGTCGTCCCCGATGTCGTCGCCTGCCGAGTCGGGATTATTGAGGCGCTAAAAGCTTGACGTCAAACGGCTGCGGCGGCGGAAGACCCGCCGCCGCGCAAGTTATCATCGTTCAGGTGAAGTTAGTGGGTGACCACGGCGTCACCGTCCGCATCGTCCACGCCGACAACGGGTTCGGCCGCCTCGTCGGCGGCCGTCCACTCGATCGGAGTCAGCGGCCCGGCGAGTGCGCGGGAGAGCACTTCATCGACAGTCGAGACCGGCACGATGATGAGCGCCTCCTTGACGTTGTCGGGGACGTCGGCGAGGTCCTTCTCGTTCTCCTGCGGGATCAGCACGGTCTTGGCCCCTGACCGCAGCGCCGCGAGCAGCTTCTCCTTCAGGCCGCCGATCGGCAGCACGCGGCCGCGAAGGGTGATCTCGCCGGTCATGGCGATGTCCTTCCTGACCGGGATGCCGGTCAGCACCGAGACCATGGCCGTGGCCATGGCGATGCCCGCGGAGGGCCCGTCCTTCGGCGTCGCGCCCTCCGGCACGTGCACGTGCACGTCGGTCTTCTCGAACACAGGCGGCTTCACGCCGATCTGGGTCGAGCGCGAGCGCACGTAGGACGCGGCCGCCGTGATCGACTCCCGCATGACGTCCTTGAGGTTGCCGGTGATGGACATCCGTCCCTTGCCCGGCATCTTCAGGGCTTCGATCGTCAGGATGTCGCCGCCGAAGTCGCTGACGGCCAGGCCGTTGACGATGCCCACCTGGTCGGCCTCGTCGGTCTCGCCAAAGCGGAAGCGGCGCACGCCGGCGTAGTCGCCGAGCCGCTTCTCATCGACGGTGATCGAAAGCGCATTCTCGCGCCCGAGATCGCGGACCGTCTTCCGCGCGAGGTTGCCGAGCTCACGCTCGAGCGAGCGGACGCCGGCTTCGCGGGTGTAGTAGCGGATCAGGTCGCGAATCGTCTCGTCCGGCACGATCCACTCGCCCTCCTTCAGCCCGTGGTTCTTGGCGAGCTTGGGCAACAGGTGCCGCTTGGCGATCTCGACCTTCTCGTCCTCGGTGTAGCCAGGGATGCGGATGATCTCCATCCGGTCGAGCAACGGCTGCGACATGTTCAGGCTGTTGGCCGTGGTCACGAACATGACGTTCGACAGGTCGTAGTCGACTTCGAGGTAGTGGTCGTTGAACGTCGAGTTCTGTTCCGGGTCCAGCACCTCCAGGAGCGCCGAGGACGGGTCGCCGCGCCAGTCGGCGCCCAGCTTGTCGACCTCGTCGAGCAGGAAGAACGTGTTGGTGGTCTTCGCCTTCTTCATCGACTGCACGATCTTGCCGGGCATGGAGCCGATGTAGGTCCGCCGGTGGCCCCTGATCTCGGCCTCGTCGCGCACGCCGCCCAGGCTTAGGCGAACGAACTCGCGCCCGGTCGCCGCGGCGATCGAGCGGCCGAGCGAGGTCTTGCCGACGCCCGGAGGCCCGACGAGGCAGAGGATCGGGCCCTTGAGCGTTCCGGTGCGGGCCTGCACGGCCAGATACTCGAGGATGCGCTCCTTCACCTTCTCGAGGCCGTAGTGGTCGTCCTCGAGGATCTTCTCGGCTTTGACCATGTCGATCGGCTTGGACTTCGACTTGCCCCAGGGAATGGAGAGCAGCCAGTCCAGGTAGTTGCGCACCACCGTGCTCTCGGCCGACATCGGGCTCATGTTGCGCAGCTTCTTGAGCTCGCTCTCGGCCTTGGCGCGCGCTTCCTTGGTGAACTTGGTCTTCTTGATCCGCTTCTCGAGCTCCAGGAGCTCGTCGCGCGTGTCGTCCTGTTCGCCCAGCTCGCGCTGGATCGCCTTCATCTGCTCGTTCAGGTAGTACTCGCGCTGGGTCTTCTCCATCTGCAGCTTGACCCGGCTGCGGATCTTCTTCTCGACCCGCATGACGCTGATCTCGCCCTCCATCAGGGCGTAGACCTTCTCCAGCCGCTTCACGACGTCGGCGGTTTCCAGGAGCTCCTGCCGATCGGTGAGCTTGACCGACAGGTGCGCGGCGATGCGGTCGGCCAGCTCGGCCGGGTCGGTGATCTGCGGAATCGAGGCGAGCGTCTCGGGCTGAACCTTCTTGTTCAGCTTCACGTAGTTCTCGAACTGCTCGACGACCGCGCGCGAGAGAGCCTCGGCCTCGTGTGCGTCGCCGCGCGTCTCTTCGACCGGCGCCACCTCGGCCTGGTAGAAGGCCTCCTCGTCGGTGTAGCGCAGCGTACGCGCGCGGCTCTTGCCTTCGACCAACACTTTCACGGTGCCGTCAGGCAGCTTCAGAAGCTGGAGCACCGTGGCGACCACGCCAGCCTCGTAAATGTCTTCCGGGGTAGGATCGTCCTCGTGCTCGTTCTTCTGGGTCACAAGCAGGATGGACTTGTCGCCGCCCATCGCCTCTTCGAGGGCGCGAACGGTCTTGTCGCGGCCGACGAACAGCGGCGCGACCATGAAGGGGTAGACCACGATGTTGCGCAGCGGCAGCGCCGGGATGATGCGCCGGGTTCCGGCCGGGCGGCCCCCAGGGTCTTCCAATTCGGGAGTCTCTGACATGATGCTTGCTCCTGGCCGGCGCCTGACTTGGACGGCGGCCTTAATCTCGCGACGCGGTCACCCGACGATGCGCCGAGTCGGACGTTGCGAGCCGCCATTTGCGGCGGATTCTCGTCGAGTAATGTGGATGTTTTGCCCTTCCGTTCAAGCGCCCTGGCGCCGCAGGGCGCGGCGCGCACCGAGAAGGTAGCGTTGGGCGAGACGCAGGTCTGGAAGGGTGAGCCGTCGGGTCATGGTCAACCTCTTGCGGAAGGCGAGCGACGAGTTTGCCCTGATCGCGAAATACTCCGGCGTGAGCCTGGTCGGCTTCGCCGTCGATGCGGCGCTGCTGCACGTCTTGCTCTTCGCCGCCGTGGCGCCGGCCTGGGCGAGGGTGATTTCGCTCGCGGCCGCCATGCATGTGACCTTCGTGCTGAACGGGTTGCACGTCTTCCGCGCGTTGAGCTGGCAGGCTTTGCCCGCCCAGTGGTGGCGCTACATGCTGTCCAATGGCCTCGGCAACGCCTGCAACTACTTCATCTTCGTGGCGATGGTCTCGCTTCACCGGCCGTTCGTCTCCGTCCCCTTCGTCGCTCTCAGCATCGGCTCCGCCGTCGCCTGGCTGATCAACTTCTTCGCGGCGCGCTACTTCGTGTTCGCCAAGGCCGAGGCGGCTCTCCGCACCCTTCGCGGCCGCTACGCCCGGCCGGAATAGCGGCCCTTGACGATCCTCACCCTGATCGCTTCGCCGGTGACCGCGCGGGCGGACCACTGACCGCTGCGAGGGAGGGCGGTGCAATAGCTGAACGGCGACGGGAAGGGCCTCGACTGGCTGAGGCAGATCTTCTGCCCCTTGATCCGCCAACGGCCGCTGGAAGGATCGCCGCGCCGTCCCTTGGCGTCGTAGCGGCCTCCGGGGTGCAGCCAGAGCTCGGCGGTGCGGCCATCCGGATAGGTGGAAACCACCGTGTTGCCGAACGCCGCGGCGACGAGGGAGTTCGGGCCGCTAGGCGCGCCGATTGCGGCGCAGCCCGCACCCAATCCGGCGATCGCAACGATCACTCCCACCAAGCGGTTCATGGGCTGGGCTCCCTCGTCAGCCGGCAACTTGAGCAAACGCGCGAAGCCCGCGTCCGGTTGTCCGAACCCTGGCGCACGGCAACGGTAGCGCCTGCAGGACGTTGAAGCGGCTATGACGGCGACGCCTGCGGCCCATGCAACGGCGGCCCCGCCGAGGCCGCGGTTGCAGCGCATCGAGGCGGTGGTCAATCCCGCAGCGGGCAGCGTCGGCGCCGGCGCCGGCGACTTGGTGCGCGGGCTGCTGGCCAATCACGGCTTCCGCATCAACGTGCGCTGTCCCGAGCCGGGGAAGATCGAGGCGGCGCTGAGGGCCGCCTTCGACGCGGGGCCGGATTTGGTGATCGTGCTCGCTGGCGACGGCACGGCGCGCCGCGCGGCCGAGCTCGCGGGTCCGAACGGGCCCCTCGTCGCGCCTTTGCCGGGCGGGACGATGAACCTGCTCCCCCGCGCGCTCTACGGCGACCGTCCCTGGATGGACGCTCTGGCGCACATCCTGGAGCACGGCGTGGCGCGACCGGTCAGCGGCGGGCGCGTGGGTGGCCGGGTCTTTTTCGTGGGCGCCGTGCTGGGGCCGGCGGCGCTGCTCGGCCGCGCGCGGGAGGCTATCCGCTTGCGCGACCTGGGCGAGGCGCTTCGCCGCGCCCGGCATGCGCTTCGCAGCACCTTTGCCGGCGAACTGCACTACCGCCTCGACGGCGGCCCCGAACGACGGACCGAGGCGCTGGCCCTGATCACGCCGATGATCTCGCGAGCCATGGACGAAGAGGCGGCGCTGGAGGCGGCGTCGTTCGACGTCCACGACGCTGGCGAGGTCGTCAGGCTGGCGATCGGCGGGCTCTTCGGAGCATGGCGCAGCGACCCGAGCGTCGCGGTGGCGCCCTGCCGCGCCGGTGTGGCCCGCTCGCGCCGCCACACCCCGGCGATCCTCGACGGCGAGGTCTTTCGCCTGCCTCGCCGGACGTCGTTCGGCTTCGAGCCGTTGCTCTTCAAAGCGCTAGCGCCGCCGGACCCGCTGGACAAGACGGGTGGGATATGAGCGTGCGGATCGCGCACCTCAGCGACATCCATTTCGGAGATGAGGATCCTGGAGCCGTCGCTGCCGCGCCCGAGGCCGTTGCGGCGTTCGCGCCGACGCTGACGGTCGTCACCGGCGACCTCACCGCGATCGGTCGCCGCCGGGAGTTCGCCGCCGCACGCGCCTGGCTCGACCGGCTGCCGTCGCCGGTGCTGGTCACGCCCGGCAACCACGATACGCCCTACTGGAACCCGGTTCTGCGCGCGATCGAGCCGTTCGCTCGCTACAGGCGCTTCATCGGCGACGCCTACGCGGGAGATTTCGACGGGCCTCGGATTTCCGCGCGCAGCGTGAACAGCGCCCGCGGGGTGCAGGCGCGGCTGAACTGGTCGAAGGGTGCGCTCTCGATCGGGGCGCTCGCCGGCCTTGCGTGGCCGGCTGGCGAAGGCGTTGTCCGCCTCTTCGCCTGCCATCACCCGCTGGTCGACCTTGCCGGGGCGCCGGTGACCGGCGAGGTGCGCCGCGGGCCTCAGGCGGCCGCCATGCTCGAACAACGCGGCGTGGAGCTGCTGTTGAGCGGGCACCTGCACAACGCGTTCGCCGTCAGGCTGGGCCAAAGCGCCTGCTACGCGCTGGGCGCCGGGACGCTCTCCACGCGCCTTCGCGGCGCGCCCGCGAGCTTCTCGACGGTGGAGATCGACGACTGGGAGATCTCGGTCGTCGTGCGCCCCTGGCGCAACGGCCGGTTCGAGGCCGGCCCGGTGCGGCGCATGCCGCGGCTGCGGAACTAGCCGCCGAAGGCCTCGTCGCCGGCGCGGCGAAGCGGACCTCGGTAGTGCGCCGGTCTGGTCCGCCGCCGGTCGGGGCCGAAGAAGGTCTCCGACCGGAAGAACGGCCGCGGTTCCATGATCACAGCGTTCAGGCGGCTGAGGATGGCTTTCGCGGTCACCGGCTTGCAGAGGAACTCGGTGACTCCGCGGTCGCGCGCTTCGTTAAGGTGCTTCAGGTCGGAGTGGCCGGTCAGCATGATGATCGGCATGTAGCGCGCCTTGGAGTCCATGCTCCGGACGGCGGAAATGAAGTCCATGCCGGTCATCGCCGGCATTTCCTGGTCGACGTACGCGACGTCGATCTCGAACGAGGCCATGACCTCGATCGCGCGCCGTCCATCGTTGGCGAAGTGCACGTGCCCGACGCCGGCGGCCGTGAGGACGGTCCCGACGATGGTGCACATCTCGCGGCTGTCATCGATCACGAGCACGCGCAACGCGCTCAGTCCGAGCTCGGCCATTGCAATCCCCGGTCGTTCCCCTGGCGCAGCTTCAACGGCTACGCGCTTGATTCGACTGGCAGATTACAACGTTACGCTACGGCAGCATACCGACGTTACGTGAGCGCGGCGGCGGGGTTGGCTCAGGCCGCGCCGCCCTTTTCGCTGCGCCGCTCGGTGTAGATCATGAGCGGCTGAGCGCGCCCCTCGACCACCTCGGCGTTGACGACCACCTCCTCGACGCCCTCGTAGGTGGGCAGCTCGAACATCGTTTCCAGCAGGATGCTTTCGAGGATCGAGCGCAGGCCACGGGCGCCGGTCTTGCGGGCGATGGCCTTGCGGGCGACGGATTTCAGCGCGTCGTCGGTGAACGTCAGACCCACGTTCTCCATGTCGAACAGGCGCTGGTACTGCTTGATGAAGGCGTTCTTCGGCTCGGTCAGGATGGTGACGAGCGCCTGCTCGTCGAGATCCTCGAGCGTCGCCAGCACCGGCAGGCGGCCGATGAACTCCGGGATCAGGCCGAAGCGTTGCAGGTCGTCCGGCTCGACGCCGCGCAGGATCTCGCCGGTGCGCCGCTCCTCCGGGTCCGCGACCTGCGCGCCGAAGCCGATCGACGTGCCTTTGCCGCGGCTGGAGATGATCTTGTCGAGGCCAGAGAACGCGCCGCCGCAGATGAAGAGGATGTTGGTCGTGTCGACCTGCAGGAACTCCTGCTGCGGGTGTTTGCGGCCGCCCTGCGGCGGCACCGAGGCGATGGTGCCCTCCATGATCTTCAGGAGCGCCTGCTGCACGCCCTCGCCGGAGACGTCGCGGGTGATCGAGGGGTTGTCGGACTTGCGGCTGATCTTGTCGACTTCGTCGATGTAGACGATGCCGCGCTGGGCGCGCTCGACATTGTAGTCCGCCGCCTGCAGCAGCTTCAGGATGATGTTCTCGACGTCCTCGCCGACGTAGCCGGCTTCGGTGAGCGTCGTTGCGTCCGCCATCGTGAACGGCACGTCGATGATTCGGGCCAGGGTCTGCGCCAGAAGCGTCTTGCCGGTGCCGGTCGGCCCGATCAGCAGGATGTTCGACTTGGCCAGCTCGACATCGTTGTTCTTCTGAGCGTGGTTCAGACGCTTGTAATGATTGTGGACGGCGACCGCCAAAACCTTCTTGGCGTGATCTTGGCCAATCACGTAGTCGTCGAGAACTTCACGGATCTCTTTTGGTGTTGGAACGCCATCCTTGGATTTGACGAATGCGATCTTGTGCTCTTCACGGATGATGTCCATGCAGAGTTCGACGCACTCATCGCAGATGAACACCGTCGGACCGGCGATCAGCTTGCGCACTTCATGCTGGCTCTTGCCGCAGAAGGAGCAATACAGAGTGCTCTTGGTGTCGCCGCTCGCGGCTTTCGTCATGGTCGTTCTCACTCCACGGCGGCGTCAGACGGTCTCGCGGCCAACACCACCCCCCGCGGGACTCTCCTGCCAGACCATGCAGGATACGGGCCGCGGGTTGTCTAATCCTTGACATTCCCCGATCCGTCGCCGGATCACAAGGCTCAGGCGCGAATCCCGCCATAAGAAGCCGCGGGCTGCGGCTTCAATCCAACACATCGGCAGGAACCGGGTCAGAGACTGAGAGAGATGGGCGACGGGTTCGACTTTCGCCAGGACGATTCGATCTACCGCCCCATCGTAGCGTTCGATTTCGACGGTACGCTGACCGTGCGCGACACCCTCAGGGCCTTTCTGGCCTGGCGCGCAGGGTCGCTTCGTTACCTCACCGGTCTTGCCCGCCTCTTGCCCGACCTCGTGCGCTACTTGCGCGACAAGGATCGGGGGCGGCTAAAGGCCGCAGCGCTTCGCCAGTTCCTCGCGGGCGTCTCGCGCGGCGATTTCGAGGACGAGTCGAGGCGCTTCGCCGAGGGGCAGGCGCGGGCGCTGTTGCGGCCCGACGCCCTGCGCGCATGGCGGCGCTGGCAAAGCGAAAGCGCGCGCCTGGTGATCGTAACCGCGTGCCCGGAAGAGATCGCAGCGCCGTTCGCGCGCGGGCTGGGGGCCGACATCCTGATCGGCACGCGCCTCGAGTACGACGACGAGGGGCGCCTGACCGGCAACCTGGCCGGCGAAAACTGCCGAGGGCTCGAAAAGGTCGAGCGACTGAAAGCTGAGTTCGGCGACGACTTTCGCTTGGAGGCGGCCTACGGCGACACCGATGGCGACAGGGAGATGCTGGCGATGGCCGAGCATCCGGGTTTCCGCGTGTTCGAGGACGCGCCGTGAGGCACGCGCGCGATGCGGATCTCGACCGGATCGAGCCACTGCTCGAGCGTTTGCGCGCGCTTGGGGTGCTGAAGGAGCGCAAGCGCGGCTGCTTCTATTTCAAGTCGAAGGGCTTCGTGCACTTCCACGAGGACCCGAAAGGCATGTTCGCCGATCTGCGGCAGGTCGACTCGCGGGACGACCGGCGCATGAAGGTCGACACCAGCGCCGAGCAGGACGCGCTCATGGCGCAAGCGAAGAGCGTCCTGGCGGCGCTGTCTCGCGATAGGTCGGCGCCGCCAGCGGCGAAGCGCTAGTCTCTAGGCGTCCGCGCTGTCCGTCCGCTCCGCCTCGACGCGGTCGACGATCCCCCACTCCTTGGCTTCCTCCGCGCTCATGAAATGGTCGCGGTCGAGGGTGCGCTCGACCTCCTCGTAGCTGCGCCCGCAGTGCTTGGCGTAGAGCTCGTTCAGCCGCCGCTTGGTGCGGACGATATCCTCGGCGTGCCGCTCGATGTCCGAGGCTTGGCCCTGAAAGCCGCCGGACGGCTGGTGCAGCATGATCCGCGCGTTCGGCAGAGCGATCCGCGCGCCCGCCTCGCCGGCCATCAAAAGGAACGAGCCCATCGAGGCCGCCATGCCCATGCAGAGGGTCGAGACCGGACACTTCACGTATTGCATGGTGTCGTAGATCGCCAGGCCGGAGTGTACGTGCCCGCCCGGCGAGTTGATGTAGAGCGACACCTCCTTCTTGGGGTTCTCCGCCTCGAGGAACAGCAACTGCGCGCAGATCAGCGCCGAAACGCCATCATCGATGGGTCCATTCAGGAAGACGACGCGCTCGCGCAGCAGCCTGGAGAAGATGTCGAACGCCCGCTCGCCCCGGCTCGACTGCTCGACCACCATAGGCACGAGGTTCAT
>DATGIN010000027.1:0-7433 GCA_035295705.1 Caulobacteraceae bacterium | reverse complement strand
CGATTGTCTCTACTATGGTCCTACAATTCGTTTGAACTCTCTTAGTTTGAATGCAACATTGATCGCGTCAATCGGAATATTGTCACGGTGACAAATGCAGGCGCAGGCTCAGTGGCGACCCAGGCTCGACGGCGACGGCTCGCTCAGCGACCAGATCGTCGCGGCCCTCGCGGCCGACATCGACTCCGGTCGGCTTGCCCCGGACGTCAAGCTGCCCACCCACCGCCGCCTGGCGGAGATCCTGGGCGTCGGGATCGGCACAGTAACGCGCGCCTACATGGAGGCCGAGGGCCGCGGCCTCGTCACCGCCACGGTCGGACGCGGAACGTTCGTGGCCAGCGCCGCCGGGGCGCGCGGCGACGGCGACGGCGTGATCGACCTTGCGCGGAATCTCCCCCCCGCCGGCCTGGCCGAGGCGCACCTCGCCGAAGCGCTGGCGCGCGTGCGGCGTCGGGGCGATCTCGGTGCGCACCTCGACTACGCGCCGCCGGCCGGCGGATTCGACGCGCACCGGCGCGCGGGCGCCCGCTGGCTCGCAGAGACCGCCAATTTCGCCGATATCGACTGGCGGCGGCTGATCGTGACCGCCGGGGCCCAGCAGGCCATCGCGATCGCGCTCCTGGCGGCGGCGCGGCCAGGGACGCCGCTGATCGTCGAGGCCGCGACCTTCTCCGGCATCAAGACCCTCGCAGCCAGCTTCGGGTACGAGCTGATCGGCGCCGCCCTCGACGCCGAGGGGCTGACGCCGGAGGCGCTCGATTCCGCAGCGGCGCGCGGCGCCCGCGTCGCCTACGTACAGCCGCTGCAGAATCCAACGGGCCGGCTCATGGGCCTGGAGCGGCGGCGGGCGATCGTCGAGGTGGCCCGCCGGCGCGACCTCATGCTGATCGAGGACGACCTCTACGCGCCCTACGCGAGCGAGCTCGAGCGCCCGCCGCTCGCGCTGCTTGCGCCGGAGCGCACCTTCTACGTCGCCGGCCTTAGCAAGAGCCTCGCGCCGGGCCTGCGCGTCGGCTACTGCGCGCCGCCCGTCGGCGGCGACTGGCAGGAGCGATGCACCGGCGCCTTGCGCGCGCTCGCTTTCGGCCCCCCCAGCTTCGGCGCTCTCGTCGCAACCCAATGGATCGAGGACGGGAGCGCGCAAACGATCCTCGACGGCCACCGCCGCGAGCTCGCCAGGCGGACGGCCGCCGCGCTCGACCTGCTCGGCGACCGGGTCGCCCGGCCGCCCAACGCGTCGGCGACCCATCTGTGGGCCCCGATGAGCGAGATCGCCGCCGAGCGGGCCGCCGCACGCGCGCTGCGCGAGCGGGTCGAGGTCACGCCGCCCAGCGCCCCGATCGTCGCCGCCAGCGCCGGGCATGGTCTGCGCCTTTGCCTGGGCGGTCCCTCCAGCATGGCCGCGATGCAAAAGGCGCTGGCCATCGTCGTTTCGGTTCTTTCCGAGACCGCCGATCCGACGCTCGAGGTCGTCTGATGGCGTACGAGCTGAGTTTCGAGGCCTGGACGCTCAGCGACGATCCGGCGCGGTTCGATCTCGACCGCGGCCACGCCTGGATCAGCCGCGAGAGCTACTGGGCGGCCGGCATCCCGCGCCAGATCTTCGCGCGCGCGGTCGCGCACAGCCTGACGGTCGGCGTCTATGCCGGGGACGGCTCGATGGCGGCGATGGCGCGCGTGGTGACGGACCGGGCGACTTTCGGCTGGATCTGCGACGTCTTCGTCGATGAAGCGCATCGCGGACGCGGAATCGGCAGGGCGATCATGACCTGTCTGCGCGACCACCCCGACCTGCAGGGCTTCCGGCGGATGCACCTCGCCACCCGCGACGCGCATGGGCTCTACGCGCAGTTCGGCTTCTCGCCCCTCACGGGCGTCGACCGCTGGATGGAGATCCGCAACCGCGACGTCTACCGGCGCTAGACCGCCGGCTGCGCCACCGCCAGCTCGGGCCAGCGCGCTACCGCCGAGGCCACGACCTTCCCCCAGCCGCGCGCCAGCCCGCGGCGAGGGTTCGGCCGGATTCGCATGGAGAAGAGATCGTCCAGGCCGAAGGGCGCAGCCACATCCAGCCGCCCGTCGGCTTCCAGCCGCACGCCGACGGCGAACACCGGCGCCACGAAGCGGGCGATCGCCTCGTCCGTGCAGCCGAGCGGGGTGTACGGCTCGCCGAAATGGGCCTCGAACCAGAGGTGCACGCGCGCCTGGTTGCGCACCTCGACCAGCGGCGAAAGCTCGGGCGGGAATACCTGCGCGGCCTTGCGGATCACGACGTCTTCCGCCTCGTAGGAGAGGTCGGAGCCATCGAAGTAGAAGAGATCGAAGTCCTTGATGCCGTAGTCCGCATCGCGGCCGGTCAGCGCGTTCCACACCGTCTGGTAGACCGCGCCGGAGACGATCCGCCAATCCGGCAGGTCGAGCGTGCGGGCGACGTCCAGCACCCGCATCAGGCGGGGGCTGGCGCGGACGATGGCCTCCAGCCGCTCGGCGTCAGACATGGCCAAGCGGGCCGCGGCCGGCGCCGAACCCCGGCGCGCGTTTCAGCGCCTCGCCGACGTAGGCATGTGCGCGCGCGACCGCGTCCCCCAGCGTCATGCCCTGGGCGAGCCCTGTCGCGCATGCGGAGGCGAGGGTGCAGCCGGTGCCATGGTCGTGGCGGGTCTGGATGCGGCTCGTCTCGAACACGCGCTCCCCCTCCGGCGTCATGAGGACGTCGATCACCGATTCGCCGGGCACATGGCCACCCTTCATGAGGACGGCCCTGACACCGGACGTCAGCAGCCGCTCGCCGGCGCGGCGGAGATCGTCCGTCGTGGCCACCGAAATGCCGGTGAGGCGCGCGGCTTCCGGCGCGTTGGGCGTAAGCAGCGCCGCCAGCGGCGCCAGCCGCTGGAGCAGAAGCTCGACCGCTCCGGGCTCGAGCAGCGCCCCGCCGCTGCTGGCCGCCAGCACCGGGTCGACCACAATCGGCGCCTCGGCGCCCGCCAGCAGGTCGGCCACCGCCTCGACGATCGCCGCCGAGGCCAGCATGCCGGTCTTGATCGCGTCGGCGCCGACGTCGTCCAGCACCGCGCGCGCCTGCGCGACCACCAGGGCGGCCGCCAGCGGCTCGATCGCCGTGACCGATCGCGTGTCCTGCACGGTGATCGCGGTGATCGCCGTCGCCGCATAGCCCCCGAGGGCGGTGATCGTCTTGATGTCGGCCTGCACGCCGGCCCCGCCGCTGGGGTCGGAGCCGCCGATGGCGAGCACCCTGCCCTTCACCCCGCCGCCTCGATCGCCTGCTGCACCGCCAGCGCCTGCCTGGTCTCCCGCACATCGTGCACGCGAAGGACCGCGACCCCGCGGCGGGCGCCGGCGAGCGCCGCGGCCAGCGAGCCGCCGATGCGGTCCTGAGGCTCCTCCGCGCTCGGATCGACGCGGGCGATGAAGCTCTTGCGGCTGGCGCCCAGCACCACCGGAAAGCCGAGCGCCGTGATCCGGTCGAGGTTCGCGAGCAGCGCCACGCTGTGCCTGCGGGTCTTGCCGAACCCGATGCCCGGATCGACCCAGATGCGCTCCCGCGCCACGCCCGCCGCCATCGCCGCGTCGGCGCGGGCGGCGAGGAACGCGGCGACTTCGGCCACCACGTCGTCGTAGCGAGGCCTGACGCCCATGGTCTTCGGCGTCCCCTGCATGTGCATGAGGATGACCGTGCAGCCGAGCGCGGCGGCGGTCGAGATGCTGTCGGGCGCGTAGCCGAGCGCGGTGACGTCGTTCCAGATCGTCGCGCCGGCGCGGACCGCGGCCCGCGCCACGGCCGGCTTCATGGTGTCGATGGAAAGCGGAACGCCGCTGCCGCTCAGCGCTTCGACGAGCGGGACGACGCGGTCGCGCTCGTCGGCCTCCGAGACCGGGTCGGCGCCCGGGCGGGTCGATTCCCCGCCGATGTCGAGCATGTCGGCGCCGTCCGCGATCAGCGCCCGCGCATGGCGGAGCGCCGCATCGAAATCCCAGAACCTGCCGCCGTCCGAGAAGCTGTCCGGGGTGACGTTGATCACCCCCATGAGCCTCGGGACGCCTGCCGTCACGCCGGCTCGGGATCGGGGGCGTGGGTCAGCGGCACCGCGGCGGCGGTAGGCACGAGGCGCGTCTCCTCGAAGTCATCCCGCTGCGGCGGAATGCCCTTCAGGAGGGCCACGATCTCGTCGCCGGTCAGGGTCTCGAACTCGAGCAAGGCCTTCGCCAGCGTGTGCAGGTCGGCGATGCGGGTGGTCATGATCCGCCTCGCTTCGTCCATGCCGGCCTGCACCAGGCGGCGAACCTCGGAGTCGATCTTCTGCGCCGTGTCTTCGGAGACGTTCTGGGTGCGCGCCACCGAGTGGCCCAGGAAGACCTCCTCCTGGTTGTCGCCGTAGGCCACCGTGCCGAGCTCGTCGGAGTAGCCCCAGCGGGTCACCATGTTGCGCGCGAGCTGGGTGGCGGCGGTGATGTCGGACGAGGCGCCCGAGGTGATCCGGTCCTTGCCGAAGATCATCTCCTCGGCGACGCGGCCGCCCATCATGATGGCGAGGCGCGCCATCATCTGCTGGTAGTCCATCGAGTAACGGTCGCCTTCCGGCAGCTGCATCGTCAGCCCCAACGCCCGCCCGCGCGGGATGATCGTCACCTTGTGCAGCGGGTCGGCGCCCGGGACGCTGAGCGTGACCAGCGCGTGCCCGCCCTCGTGATAGGCGGTGCACTTCTTCTCCTGGTCGCTCATGGCCATGGACTTGCGCTCGGCGCCCATCATGACCTTGTCCTTGGCGTACTCGAAGTCGTGCATGGAGACCATGCGCCGGTTGCGCCGCGCGGCGAGCAGCGCCGCCTCGTTCACCAGGTTCGACAGGTCCGCGCCCGAGAAGCCGGGCGTGCCGCGCGCCAGCGTGCGGACGTTGACGTCGGCGGCCAGCGGCACGTTGCGCATGTGGACGCGGAGGATCTTCTCGCGGCCGACGACGTCGGGATTCGGCACCACCACCTGGCGGTCGAAGCGGCCGGGCCGGAGCAGCGCCGGGTCCAGCACGTCGGGCCGGTTGGTGGAGGCGATGACGATGATGCCCTCGTTGGCCTCGAACCCGTCCAGCTCGACCAGCAGCTGGTTCAGCGTCTGCTCGCGCTCGTCGTTGCCGCCGCCGAGGCCGGCGCCGCGATGGCGTCCCACCGCGTCGATCTCGTCGATGAAGATGATGCAGGGGCTGTTCTTCTTCGCTTGCTCGAACATGTCGCGCACGCGGCTGGCGCCGACGCCGACGAACATCTCAACGAAGTCGGAGCCGGAAATGTAGAAGAACGGCACCCCCGCCTCGCCAGCGATCGCGCGGCCGAGCAGCGTCTTGCCGGTGCCGGGCGGACCGGCGAGCAGCGCGCCCTTGGGGATCTTGCCGCCCAGCTTCTGGAACTTGGCCGGGTCCTTCAGGAAGTCGACGATCTCGGACAGCTCTTCCTTGGCCTCGTCCACGCCGGCGACGTCGTCGAAGGTGACGCGGTTCTTGTTCTCGGTGAGCAGCCGGGCCTTGGACTTGCCGAAGCCCATCGCGCCGCGGGCGCCGCCCTGCATCTGCCGCATCGCGAAGAAGTAGAGCGCGCCGAGGGCGATGAAGGGCAGGAAGTTGATGAGGATGGTCAGCAGGATGTTGCCGTTCTGCGGCACCACCTGAATGTCGACGTTGTGAGCGCGCATGTCCTTCAGCATGTCGCTCTGGTCGCTGGGCGTGGTCACCGAGTGCTTGGAGCCGTCGGTCTGAACCACATCGACGCTCTGCGCCCGCACCGTGGCGCTTTTTACCCTGCCCGCGTCGACGTTCTGCAGCAGCACGGAATAGCTTTCCTCGCCGCTGGGCGCGTTCGCGCCGGGGCGCACCATGCTGTAGAGGCCGACCAGGAGCAGCAGGATGACGCCCCAGATGGCCATGTTGCGGAAGGTCATTGCCTTCGAAGACCCTCTAAAAACGAGCCGCTAGGGCTCAAAGATAAGGCGCCGATCGGCATTTCGCCACGCGCACGAATTGTCACGCCGGCCAGCGTGGCCGCTTCGCGCGGCCGAGCTCCGCACGCCGCCAGGAACCGCTCCCCGGCGAGCGAGCGCGCCTCGGCGCCGGCGCCCCTTGCAAGGATCGGGCAAGTCCAGGCCCCGTCCGGGCCCTGGACGAGCGGCAGCGCCGCCCGCGCGCGCGCCGGCGCAGCGGCCAGGCGGCGGCGTTCGGCCGCAACGAGCTGCTTGCCGCGCCCGCCGAGCGCTCTGACCGCGCTGGGCGCGCAGCCCGCGCGCAGTTCGAAACGGCCGTCCCACACCGTCGGCGCCGCGGCCGGCAGGAACGCCTCGGCAAGGCCGCCGCGCGCGGCTTCGCCGGCCTCGCGAGCGACGAGGATCGTGTTCCCGCGCGCTTGGAGCCGCGCGCCGGCGAGCGTCGCGGTCACGTCGTCGCCGGCCTCGAGGCGCTCGAGCAAGCGCGCGAGCGAACGGCGGCGCGGCGGGCGCTCGCCGCCCCCGGTCGAAAGCATCGCCGCCGCCAGAACCCTCTCGGCCGCCGGCCGTGCGGCTGCCAGCAGGCCGCCGCGGTCGAGGCGGATGGCGCCCCAGGGGTCGGCCTCGGCGGCGAGCGCGAGCCGGGCCGCACCGGCGCAATCGGCGTCAGGCGCGGGAGCCGGCCGGGCCGGGTCGAGCGCCATCCGCGCGCGCGCCCTAGGGCTGCGGAGGTCGGCGTTGGCGGGATCGTCGATCCACGTCCAGCCGGCGGCTCGCAAGGCGGCGCGGATGTCGACCCGCCGCGCGCGCAGCAGCGGGCGGAACAGCATCACCCCGCGGCCCTCCGGCCAGACCGGCGACGGCCGCCAGACGCCGAGCGCGCCCAGCGTCGAGCCTTCGCTGCGCATCAGCGCCGCTTCGGCGAGGTCGTCCGCCGTGTGGCCGAACACCACGACGCTCGCCCCCGCCGCACGCGCCGCTTCGGCGATCATCGCGTGGCGGGCGCGCCGCGCCGCCGCCGCCAGGCCCCGGCTCGGCTTTGCATCGTCCCAGGTCAGCGCGCGGAATTGGGCCCCGAGCCGCTCGGCGGCGTCGGCGGCGAAGTCGCGCCAGGCGCCGCTGTTCGGCTGCAGACGGTGGTCGACATGGAGCGCCAGCACCGGGCGGCCGCAGGCGTTCGCCCACGCCACGCTGGCGATTAGCGCGGCCAGCGAGTCCCCGCCGCCGGAGAAAGCGACCGCCAGCGGCTGGCTGAGCGTCGCGTCCAGGCGCTGGTCGAACCGCTCGAGGTTCAGGCCCCGCACTTGGCCCTGATCCGCGCAGCGTCCGCGCGCGTCTTGGCGGGTCCTGCGCCCTTGGCGTAGTGGAGGTCGAACTCGGCGAGCGCCGCGCAGGCGTCGCTCGACCGGTGCAGCTCGATCAGCGCCAGCGCCAGTTTGACCGTGGC
>DATGIN010000026.1:0-2902 GCA_035295705.1 Caulobacteraceae bacterium | reverse complement strand
CTTCGCCTCCGACGGCCGCTTTTTCACGCTCGCGTGCGACAAGCTCCCCTCCGCGCGCGGCGCCGGCGAGCCGCTTCGCCTGATGCTCGACCTCGACGACCGGGTCGAGATCATCGACGTCTTCGCTCACAAGCCGGGCGGCCGGCGCGTGCTCGCCTCGAAAGCTGGCTATGGCTTCATCATGCCGGAGGAGGAGGCGCTCGCCTTCCGCCGGGCCGGCAAGCAGGTGCTGAACGGGCAAGCGGCGGTGTCGCTGGCGGTCGACGGCGACCAGATCGCGGTGATCGGGGACAACGGCAAGATCGTGGTGTTCCCACTGTCCGAGCTGCCTGAGATGCCGCGCGGAAAGGGCGTGAAGCTGCAAAGCTACCGCGAGGGGGGCTTGCGCGACGCGATCGTGTTCAAGAGCGAGGAGGGCGCATCCTGGACCGACGCCGCCGGCCGCACGCGAGCGTGGCCGGAGTGGCGGAACTGGGAGACTCGCCGCGCCGCCGCCGGCAAGCTCGCGCCGCGAGGCTTCCCTTCCAGCAAGCGGTTCAGGCCGAAGTAGTCGGTTACACGACCGTCACTGGCGCGGCGGGCGCTTCCCGCCTATGTCTCCAGCCAACGACAACAAGACCAACGGTCATGCTCGCACTCATCATCATCGTCGTCATCCTGGTCGTGCTCGGCTTTGTGCTGGTCGGGACCTACAACCGCCTGGTGGGCCTGAGGCAGAACGCCAACCAAGCCTTCGCCGACATCGACGTTCAGCTGAAGCAGCGCCAGGATCTGGTGCCGAACCTGGTCGAGACCGTCAAAGGCTACGCCGCCCACGAACGTGGCACGCTGGAGGCGGTGACCAACGCCCGCGCCGCCGCCGCGTCTGCGTCGAGCGTGCAGGACCGCGTGCAGGCCGAGAACGCGCTGACCGGCGCGCTTCGCCAGCTGTTTGCGGTCGCCGAAGCCTATCCCGACCTGAAGGCGAACCAGAATTTCATCCAGCTGCAGAACGAGTTGACCGACATCGAGAACAAGCTCGCCGCGGCCCGGCGCTTCTTCAACAACGCGGTCGCCGAGTTCAACGCGGCGATCCAGCAGTTCCCGGCCGTGGTCATCGCGGGCGCGATGGGCTTCCAGCCCCGCACCTTCTTCGATCTCGGCGAGGATCGCGCCGCAGCCGAAGCCGCACCGCAGGTCAAGTTCGGAACCTAGATCCCGTGCAGGCCGTCGGCCTCCAGACCTATATCTGGAACAACAACCTCCGCTCGGTCTTCCTTCTGGCGGGGTTCCCGTTCCTGCTCTTTCTGCTGCTCTACGCCGTGATCCTGATCGTCGTCGGCAACACCGGCATGCATCAGGCCTACAGCGACTATTCCGCCGCGGCGCCGCCTAACCTGTTCGCCTACACGCTGCAGCTCACCGTCCAGAGCCTGCCGCTCGCGATCGCGGTCGCCGTGATCTGGTTCGTCATCGCCTACTTCGCGAACCAGACGATCATCGATCTCGCCACCGGCGCGCGGCCCATCGAGCGGTCGGAGAACGAGGAGCTCTACAACCTCCTCGAAAACCTCTGCATCTCCAGAGGAATGAAGACGCCGACGCTGCGCATCATCGAGTCCGAGGATTTGAATGCGTTCGCGACCGGTCTGCACGAGGGCCAGTTCTCGGTCACCGTCACCCGCGGCCTCCTCGAGCGGCTTGATCGCGACGAGCTCGAGGCGGTGCTCGGCCACGAGCTGACGCACATCATCAACCGCGACGTCCGCACGATGATCGTCGCCGCGGTGTTCGCCGGCATCATCAGCCTGGTCGCGCAGGTGATCGCGCGGATGATGCTCTACGGCGGCCGTGGCCGTGGGCGGGGCGGCGGGCTGCTGATCATCGTCGGCATCGCGGCGGCGGCGCTCGCCTGGCTGCTGGCCATCGTGATCCGCATGGCGATCTCGCGCCGCCGCGAGTTCGTGGCAGACGCCGGTTCGGTCGAGCTCACCAAGAACCCCGACGCGATGATCTCGGCGCTGCAGAAAGTGGCCGGGCACGCACACCTGGACGCGCCGGAGGAGGTGAGGGGGCTGTTCCTGGAGAACCGGGAGGAGGGGATCTGGGGGCTGTTCGCGACCCACCCGCCGATCGAAAAGCGCATCGCCGCGCTCACCCAGTACGCTGGCGGCCACGTGCGCGAACAGCCGCAAGCGCCGGCGCCCGCCGCCACCCAACCTTACGAGAGCGTGCCGTCGCCGGACGAAAAGCCCGGCGGTCCCTGGGGCGCGCCGTCCGACGGCCCGTGGGGCGATCGACCGACCGGCGGTCCTTGGAACTGAGGGCTTAACAGCCGCTTTATAGGCCCGCTCTAGGCTGCGCGGATGGACGCCCTCCAGGCCTTTCCGTGAGCACCGCGCCGGTCGCCCCATCGCTTCCGCTCTCTGCCCTCGCGGCGATCGACGCCGCCGCGGTGCGCGCGCTTGGCGTGATCGCCGAGGCGCACACCCTTGCGGCGCCCGCGTCGCCGGCCGAACCGGCCGTGGCCGTTTCACCGCCGGCTTCGCCGATCGCCGCCGTCATCCAGGCGGCGGCCAGCGCGCAGGGCGGACTTGCGCCGCTGTTCGCCGATCTGGCGGTGGCGCTGCAAGCGCCCGACCTGCCGCCGCCCGTCTTCGCCGCCGCCGCCAAGGTGCAGGCGCTGGCGACGCCGCTCGATCCGCCGCCGACCGCCGCTGCGCTCAAGGCGGCGACGACGCAGTCGGGCCTCCTGCTCGAGGCTTCGCTCGCCCAAAGCGGCGCGCCGCCCAGCCTGGACCTGAAGGCGGCCCTGCTGTCGCTCCGCCAGGCGCTTGCGGACGCGATGGCGGAGGGTTCGCCGCCGGCGGCGGCTCTCACCGCCGCCGCGCCCGAAAGCGGCGCGGCAACGCCTCAATCGGCG
>DATGIN010000025.1:0-3726 GCA_035295705.1 Caulobacteraceae bacterium | reverse complement strand
TCTGGGCGCTGGCGCGCTACCGCAACCTCAAGCGCGGCAACGCCCTGCGGCCGGCATGGGGCATGTGAGGCTGCTCGCCGTCTGCGGCCTCGAGCGCGAGGCCGCCATCGTCGGCGGGCCGGGAATCGTGACGATCGCCGCGGGGGGACGCTCGATGGCGCTCGCCGATCGGATCGAGCGAGAGGCGACGACGAACGGCGTCGCCGGGCTCATCAGCATCGGCGTCGCAGGCGCCCTCGACCCCGTGCTCGGCATCGGCGACGTGGTCGTAGCGACCGAGGTCTTCTTCGACGGGCGGCGCATGCCGACGGACGCCGCCTGGACGCACAGCCTCGCGGCGCTCTTGCCGCAAGCCCGGGCTGGCGGCCTCGCGGGGGCGGCGGATGTCGTCGCCAGCGCCGATGGCAAGGCCGCCCTCCGTCAGGCGACCGGTGCGATCGCCGTCGATATGGAAAGCCACAGCGCCGCCGCCGCCGCGGCCAGGCTCGGCCTGCCGTTCGCGGCGGCGCGGTTCATCTCGGATCGCGCGTCAGACGTCATGCCGCCGGCCGCCCGCGTCGCGATGCGCGCCGACGGCGGGATCGCATTGGGCGCGATCATCGCCTCGCTGGCGCGCGATCCGCGGCAGCTGCCGGCGTTGATGCGGCTTGGAAGGGATTCCGAGGCAGCGTTTCGCGCGCTACGTCGCGGGCGCGGTCTGCTGGGTCCGACGCTTGGCTTTCCTGAGGTCCAGCGTCTTTGACTTCCCGGCGCGGATCTCGGCCAGCTTCTCTTCGACGTGGGCGGAAAAGACGTACTCGGCCGGGCGCTGGCCGGTGAGCGGAATGTCCGGCGCGAACGCGCCGTTGGTCTTGATCCCGAACAGCGACACCTTCGCCGCGTGGAGCGGGTTGCTGAGCGTCGCCTTGACGGCCGTCCCCTCGAAGCCGCAGTGGACCATGCAGTCGGCGCACTTCTCGTAGTTGCCGACGCCGTAGTCGTCCCAGCGGGTGTCCTCCATCAACTCCTTGAACGTCTCGACGTAGCCTTCGCCCAGGAGATAGCAGGGCCGCTGCCAGCCGAAGACCGTGCGGGCGGGCATCGACCAGGGGGTGCACTCGAAGGTTTCGTTGCCGGCCAGGAAGTTCAGGAACACGTCGGACTGGGTGAACTCCCAGCCCTTGCCCTTGCCCCGCTTGAAGAGCTCGCGGAAGAAGCTCTTGGTCCGGTTGCGGCTGAGGAAGTGCTCCTGGTCGGGCGCCCGCTCGTAGGCGTAGCCGGGGGAGATCGTGACGCCGGCGCCGAGGCGCTTCATGTCGTCCATGTAGGCGGCGACGCGGTCGGGATCGGCGCCGTCGAACACCGTGCAGTTGACCTGCACGTTGAAGCCCTTCGCCTTGGCGACCTCAATCGCCTCGAGCGCCTTCTCGTAGACGCCGTCCTGGCAGACCGAACGGTCGTGCATCTCCTTGTCGCCATCCAGGTGGATCGACCACGAGAAGAAGCGCGACGGCTTGAACTTGTGGATGTGCTTCAACAGCAGCAGGGCGTTGGTGCAGACGATCGTGATCTTTTTCCGCGCGATCGCGCCTTCCACGATCTTGTGCAGATCCCGATGCAGAAGCGGCTCGCCACCGGCGATGACCACCCCGGGCGCGCCGCACTCGTCGATCGCGCCCAGGCACTGCTCGACCGAAAGGCGCTGGTTCAGGATCTCGTCGGGGTAGTCGATCTTGCCGCAGCCGGCGCAGGCCAGATTGCAGCGGTAGAGCGGCTCCAGCATCAGGACGAGCGGGTAGCGCTTCACGCCCGCCAGCTGCTTCTTCACGACATAGGCGCCGACCGTCAGGGTCTGCGTCAGCGAAATACTCATGCGTCGGTCTCTTGCGAAGTCTTTTGCCGCGGTGCGGCCGCTCCGGCCGTGCGCCGAAGCGCCGCCGGAAGGCGAAACTCGACGTTTTCTTCGATGCCGTCCAGCGTCGAGACTTCCACCTCGTCGAATTTCCGCAAGGCGTCGATTACCGACTGCACCAGTTCTTCCGGCGCCGAGGCGCCGGCGGTAAGGCCGACGGTCGCGACGCCGGTGAGCCACGCCGGGTCTACTTCGCTCGCGTCGGCGACCAGGTGCCCGGGCACGCCGAGCTCGCGGCCGATCTCCATGAGCCGCCGTGAGTTCGAGCTGTAGCTCGCCCCGACGACGATCAGCAGGTCGACCACCTCGCAGAGATTGCGCACCGCCGTCTGCCGGTTCTGCGTCGCGTAGCAGATATCGGCCAGGTCCGGCCCGACGACGTCGGGATAGCGCTGGCGCAGCGCGGCGATGATGCCGCTGGTGTCGTCGACGCTGAGCGTGGTCTGGGTGATGAAGGCGAGTGGCGTCTCGACCGGCAGGTCGAGGGCCTCGACGTCGGCTTCGCTCGACACCAGGCGGACCGGCCCGTCGATCTGGCCCATGGTGCCGATCACCTCCGGATGGCCGGCGTGGCCGATCAGCACCAGGGTGCGACCCCGTTCGACGTAGTGCTGGCCCTGGTGGTGCACCTTCGAAACCAAGGGGCAGGTCGCGTCCAGCACGGGGAGGGCGCGGCGCCTCGCCTCGTCGGTCACCGATCGGGCCACGCCGTGGGCGCTGAACACCGTGACCGCACCGTCCGGCACCTCGTTCAGCTCCTCGACGAACACGGCGCCCTTCGCCTTCAACGCATCCACCACGTGGCGGTTGTGGACGATCTCGTGGCGGACATAGACGGGCGAGCCGTGCACCTTCAGCGCCTGTTCCACTATGTCGATGGCGCGCACGACGCCGGCGCAGAACCCGCGCGGCTGGGCGAGAACGATCCTGATCATTGGCCGCCGTATACGCCGCTGCGCGCCAGCTCACAAAACTGAATGGACGCGCCGGGCTGCGGTTTCAGGCTCGCGGCCGGCCGTCGAGCCGCAGCATTGCGCCTGCAGGCTGCCGCCACACCTTAGCAGCATCGTCGCTCGGCGGCCCTTCCACGGTTCACCGCGAAGGCCGAAAAGGTAGGGATGGACGAATCGCCCGGCTTCCTCGGCGTGGATCGCTCGCTCACCGGGCGGCCGTGGAGGGAGCGTGCGGCGGATGCCGCGCTGGTCCGCCGGCACGCCCAGGCGCTCTCGCTATCGGAGCCGCTGGCGCGCGCACTGGCGGCCCGAGGCGTCTCGCCCGAAGGGGCGCAGGACTATCTCGCTCCTACCTTGAAGGCGCTTTTCCCCGATCCTTCGAGCTTCCTCGACATGGACCGGGCGGCCGCCATCCTCATCGACGCCGTGGAGCGCCAGCGGCCGTGCGTCGTGTTTGCCGACTACGATGTCGATGGCGCCTCCAGCGCCGCCCAGCTCGTGCGCTGGTTTCGCGCCATGGGCCGAGAGCTGCCGATCTACGTCCCTGATCGCGTGACAGAGGGCTACGGCCCGAGCATCGCGGCCTTCCGCCACATCCGCGACCAGGGCGCCGAGCTCGTCGTCACCGTCGACTGCGGCGCCGCCGCCTACGACGCGATCGCCGCGGCGGGCGAGATCGGCCTCGACGTGGTGGTCATCGACCATCACCTGATGCGGGAGACGCCGCCGGCGGCGGCGGCGGTGGTCAATCCCAACCGTCCAGGCTGCCCGTCCGGTCAGGGCGTGCTGGCCGCAGCCGGCGTGACCTTCGTCCTGCTCGCCGCGCTGAACCGGGAGGCCCGCCGGCGGGGGATGTTCGCCGCCCAACCGGAGCCGGACCTT
>DATGIN010000024.1:0-4570 GCA_035295705.1 Caulobacteraceae bacterium | reverse complement strand
AAGATCATCGCCGTCGCCACGCGGTGCGCGATCGGCGTCATCCGCTCCCAGTAGGGATAGTCCTGGTGCAGCACGATCGGGCCGCCGTGGCGGGCGCGCTTGACGTTGAGCTTCTCGGTGAAAAGGTCGATCTCGTCTTCGCCGACCACGTCCTTGCACGGATCCACCAGCCGCGGGTCCAGCCCCCAGGCCTTTAGCGGCGGGCTGATATGGGCGAAGGGCTCGAGGCCCTGGACGACGTTCGGGGCGTCGGGCTCCCACTTCACGACAGAGCCGGCGTCGCGGTCGATCTGGAACATGTAGCTGCCGACGACGTGCTTCTCGCCGCGCGCGCTGGCCTCAAGCGCCGCGACCAGCTCTTCGCAATCGCGCGCGATCGCCGCGCATTCGCCGGCGTCGAACACCCGCTCGCGCAGCACGAAGCCGTCCCGCGCCAGCCGCTCCCGCTCGGCGGCGCTCATCCGGTGCGTGGCGACCTTGTCCAGCATGCGCAGGCTCCCGTCCGCGGGTGGCGATAGCATGTTAGCGTGCCCCGAACCGGCCGCCGCTTCAATCCCTTGACCAGGCGGGACGCGCCGCTAGCATTTCAGCGTCGCCGAACGCCCGACGACGTCAGACCAAAAGACCATGAGCGATCTCGACGCGCTGATGGCGGAGCGGCCGGAGGTCGACTTCGCGGTCGACCTCACCGCGGACGAGGTGGCGCGCTTTCACGAGCAGGGCTTCGTGGCGATCGCGCGCATCGCGCCGGACGAGGAGCTGGCGTGGCTGGGCCGGCTCTACGACAAGCTGTTCGAAGAACGCACCGAAGCGGTTCGCGGCGGCTACTTCGACCTGGTGCGAAGCTACGACGCCGACGGCGAGGATCTCCTGCCCCAGATCCTGATGCCCGAGCAGGCGGCGCCGGCGCTGAAGCGCACCGCATTCTGGCGCAACGGCCGCCGGCTGGCGGCGCAGTTGCTGGACGTCGCCGAAGGCGACCTGCGCGGCTGGGGCCACATGATCCGCAAGCCCGCCCGCATCGGCGAGGCGCTGCCCTGGCACCAGGACGAGGCCTACTGGGACCCGGCGCTGGTGTACACCGCGCTGGGCTGCTGGATGCCGCTGGACGCGGCGACGCCGGAGAGCGGCTGCATGCGCTTCATCCCCGGCTCGCACCGGGGCGGGATCCTGCCGCATCGCCACGTCGGCGACGACCCGAACGTGCACGGCCTCTACTGCTCGCCGCCGCCCGAGGCCCTCGCCCGCGCGGTCGCCGCGCCCACGCCCGCCGGCGGCGCGGTGCTGCACAACTGCCGCACGCTGCATTCGTCGGGTCCGAACGTCAGCCCGAACGTGCGCCGCGCCTACGCCAACGAATGGCAGCTCCCGCCCAGAAAGGCCGACGCCGTCGCCGAGCGCCCCTGGGTCGAGGAAGGCCGCCAGGCGTTCGAGCGCCGCGCGGCGCTGAAGGCCTAGGGCCGGCGCAGCACGACCGTCGCGCCGGCGTCGGCGTCGCGGAAGGCCTCGAACAACCGCACGATCTCGCGCACGTCGTCGAGCGTCCCGCGGTCGGGCGCGTCGCCGGCCAGCACCGCCTCGCAGAACGCCCGCACTTCCTGCGCATAGCCGAGCGTGAAGAGGTTGCTGTTGTAGAGCTGGCCCAAGGAGAACTCCGGCTCCCGGTGCAGCGGCGCGACCGCATCGTCGACGAGGAAGGAGGCCGAGCGGCCGTACGCCGGGTAGGCGGCGCGCCGGTAGTAGGTGAGCTTGACGCCGTTATCGACCACGACATTGGCGCCCTCGCCCACCACCTCCAGCCGCTCGAGCGGGCTCGAGCCCGAGCTGCCGGCCGCCAGATGCAGGGTCCCGACCGCGCCGGAGGCGAAGCGCAGCGCCGCCACGCTCGCGCCGCAAGCGGGCTCCCACTCGTAGGTCATCCGCTCGATCGGCCCCATCAGGTAGTGGATGATCGCGGCGGGGTGGTAGATGTGGTCCAGCAGGCCCAGCATGCGCTTGGCGTCGCCGCGGTTGGCGAAGCGCGGCATCGACTGCGGGTAGCGCACGTAGATGGAGGTCGGACGGCCGAACTCCGGCGCCGAAACGATCGCCTTCACCTTCTCGACCGCCGGGAAGAAGACCTTCTTCAGGCCGGTCATCACGAACCGGCCGGCGGCAGCGCTGGCGGCGGCGAGCCGCTCGACGTCCGCGAGGCTGGCGGCGGAGGGCTTCTCCATCCAGACATGCGCCCCGGCGCCGAGCGCGGCGAGCGCCAGGGGCACGGCCTGGATCGCGCCGTCGTCGTCATAGCTGGTGACGATGAAGACCGCCTCCGGACGCTCCGCCGCCAGCATCTCGCCCACGTCGCCATAGCTCCGCTCCGCCCCGAACTGGCGCGCGTAGCTCTCCGCCCGCGCGCGATCGAGGTCGCAGACGGCGAGCAGCTCGACCGGCGCGTAGCGGAAGGCCGGATAGACGTTGCGGTAGGCGTGGCCGCCGGCGCCGATGAAGCAGGCGCGGACGCGCCGCTCGTATTCGTGATTGTAGCGGACCTCGGTCTGGCTCATCGGCCCTGCCCTCGTCGCTCGCCTCGCCGACGCCATTGCCGCCGGCGTGCGCAAATTGCAAACGTTTGCCCCCTAAGGCATTGGGAGGGTCCGACGCCGGCTTAGCTCAGCTGGTAGAGCAGCTGATTTGTAATCAGCAGGTCGCAGGTTCGAGCCCTGCAGCCGGCGCCATCTTATCGTTATAGTCCAATAATTTGGTCGGCCGTTGATGGGGTTTTGCCGCCGGCGCGGCCCTGAGCCAAACGGTTGTCGCGAGGGTTTTCTTTCGGGAGCGTCGCGTGGCCGCCAAAGAGACCGTTCGAGCAGAGGAGGTTATCGCTAGCGGCCCTGCGCGAGGTCCGGCGGGAGGGATTCGTAAGGTGCGGAAAAGACCCAAACGGGCGGCGCTACTTGCAGGGATTGTACTGGCCGCGAGCTTGGGACTGGCCATGTATCCGCTGGACGCTCATCGGCAATTTGAAGACACGCTCTCGATTGTCCCCCTCGCGTATGACTTCGGACTCGCATGCGCGGTGCGACTGATCGTGAGCGGCAACCGACTCGGACGAAGAGTCGCGCTGTCCGTTCCTGTCGGAGTTGCCGTAGTCCTCGCAGTGATCACCATATACATGATGGTTCGCGGGATGAATGGCGGGCTTCCAATCAAGTACGCGGGACCGGCAGTAGTGTATCTTGTCTTCGGCTTTTATGAAGGACTTCCAACAATTGGTCTTGCATTTCTCCTGTCCTTCTTGCCACTAGGTCGGTTGCTTGCGACCCTGGACTAGGCTGTTCGACAATCGTCTCGCTCCGAAGCAGAGAGCGGGCGCGGGCCCGGATTGCTTAGACACTGCGCTCATCCCCTGCCTTTGGATGCCGCTTCGCGCCCCAAGCCTGCATTCGCACATCGTCGAGAGGTAAAGCGGGCGCGCCGGAGGACCGTTGTCGGAGGTCTTCGATCACCCGATTCAAGTCGTGCGCCGTAGCGCCTTCGAGCGCATCAAGGTCCTGCGTTTGACGCCCGAGCTCATCTTGGACCACCGGATTCCCCAGGATCGTCGCTTCAACGGCGTCCGTGAACTCAGTCGCGTTCATCGTCAGGCCCGCGAACCGATCGACCGTGTCGTAAGCGCGTCGCGCGCTCGAGACAGCATCGCGGGGATCGGCGCTTAAGGCCGACCGCGCCGCATAAGCGGCGGAGGCCAGGGCGTCATCAATGACGCCGTGCGCGAAGGTTGGACCGACGTCCTCGTCCGGGATCAGCTCAACAAGCTCGGCGGACATCGCTTCCCAGTCGGCGGCTCTTCCTTCAACGGCGAAGAGCCACAGTCTTTCCAGCGCCCGCTCCACTATCTGGGGATCGCCCTCCCTAAGATGCTGCTGAGCGACTGCATACCCTGGCGACAGACGGGAGGCGCAACTCGCCGCGAAGGCGACCAAGGCCCGAGGCGGCAACCTTGACAAGGCCAACAGCATCTTTCGTTCGTCGAAGCAGTACATAACATCACCCCAAGGGGCGCCCCGGCTTTGGCAGCAGCGTCTCCCAAGTCCCGGTCCTCGGCGCTGTCAGTGTACCCCCAGAGTCCCTGATTGGTCGCGCGCTAGGCGGCCGTAGGGGGCGGCCCGTACCGAAGGCGCGCGTTGCCGGTCGCTTCGGCGTGCCGCAGCGCCACCGTCTGAGTGCGCTTCAAATGAAAGCCCGCTGCCGCCGAGGGGGCTGGCGCAAGGCGCGCCGGCGCTGCCTTTGACGAGGGAGTCCGATACGCCCTAACGTGCAATCAGAGGTTGGGGTGCGTTCGGGGGCGAACATGCGACTAGCGGTGGCGGCTGTTGCCGCGATGCTGGCGACGACCGCGGCGGCGCAGGCGCCGGCCGGTCCATCGCTGCAGGCAACCTACGACTCGGCTCAGGCCGCCTACGACAAAGGTGACTGGAAGAGCGCCGCAGAGGGGTTCCAGGCCGTGTTGGCGGTCATGACCAAGGACGACCGCCCCTCGGCGATCATTCGGGTGCGACTCGCCGATGCACTGCTGAATCTCCAACGG
>DATGIN010000023.1:0-56592 GCA_035295705.1 Caulobacteraceae bacterium | reverse complement strand
CCAGACGCCAACCCGGCCCTGGCGGACGCCGCCCTCGACGCCAAGCGTCGCCAGCGCGTCGATGATCCACGCCTCGAGGGCGTGGACGAAGGCGCGGACGTCCTTCCGCCTCGCGCCCAGGTCCAACATCACGTAGGCCACCCGCTGGCCAGGCCCGTGATAGGTGAACTGGCCGCCCCGCGAGCTTTCGAAAACCGGGAACCGATCGGGCGCAAGAAGGTCGCCCGGCTTGGCTGACACGCCGGCGGTGTAGAGCGGCGGGTGCTCGAGCAGCCAAACGAGCTCGCCCGCAGTCCCTTCCGCGATCGCCGCCGCGCGCGACTCCATCGCCGCCACGGCTTCGGCATAGCCGATGGCCGCTTCCGAGACCGCCCAGCCCACGGGCCGAGCGTCGCTGCGGCCAAATGGCGCTTCGGCTGGCGTTTCGCTTAACGACCGGTCAAGCATGACGACCGCAATGTGGCGCGCGAACCGGCCAAGGCAATGGCCGGCGGGTTCGTGGGGTCCGAAGTCTTGAACCAGGTCAGCGCCGTCAACGTCGAGATTTCCGTCGTGCTTGGCCGCTCGACGCTGCCGATGCAGCAGCTCCTGCGCATGGGCCGCGGCGCTGTGATCCCGCTCGACGCGAAGGCGTCGGACGAGGTCTGGATCCTGGCCAACAACCACCCCGTCGCCCGTGGCGAGATCATGATCAGCGACGACAAGATCGCCATCACCGTCACCCGGGCGGCCGACGTCTATGACTTCATGGCCGGGAGCGCCTAGCGCCCTTCCGACAGGCTCGGCTGCAGCGCCTGCTGGGCGTCCAGCTGCGGCTTGCGGAAGTGGGTTCTGACCTCGGTCTTCAACCCAAACTCCATCAGTTGATCGCTCCCCGGACGGTACCTCGGCCACGCGGGGGCGCCGGCGCACGCCGGCGCGCCCGTCTTCGCGAACGCGACCCAGCATGAGTGCATCAGCGCCGCGTGTTCGCGATCTTCCTGAACGATCTCAGAGGCGTAATTCGGCACGATCATCTGCGTGTCGAAGACGTAGGGATTCTCCGACGTGTGGTTCGCGCCGGGGATTTTGCCACGGCGGACGACGCGAACGTAGGAGAAGTAGTAGAGCCAGCTTGGCGCCTTGGCCGACTGCCGCGCGGCGATCCAGCGTGAGGGCGCGCCCATGAAGGCGTCGGTGAACATCGCCTGCGCCAGCTTGGCGTCATCGCCGGCCTCATCCGGATAAAGCGCCTTCAGTCCCGGGTCGCGCTTGAGGAGGTCGGCCAGGTACCCCGGCGCCTCGCTCGGTCTGAGCAACGAGGCTTCCCAGCTATTCCAGCCGATGATCAGGCGAGCCGGCGCCTGGTCGCCGCGGGCGAACGCCTCCGCGACCGTCTCGTGGACCAGGCGTCCGTCGATCACCGGGGTTGGGCGCCAGCCCGAAGCGACCAGCTTGTCGACGGGCAGCGCCCGAAGCTGCACCGCGGTGGCGTCGGCCGGAAGGCCGAGCTGCTCGGCCAAGCCCTCGCCCGCCTGTTCGGCCTGAACCAGCGGCACGCCTTCCCAATCGGGACCGGACTCGACCGTCGCCTTCTCGAACAACCCTCGAGCCGCCGGCGTCGCCATCAGCGCCAGCACGTCCGCGCCGCCGGCGGACTCGCCGAAAACGGTGACGTTCGAGGGCTCGCCGCCGAACGCGCGGATATTCCGCTGGACCCATTTAAGCGCCGCGATCTGATCCATCAGCCCGTAGTCGCCCAGCGGCTGGTCCTTCGCGGCCTCGCGCGTCAGCGCCGGATGTGCAAACCAGCCGAGCGCGCCCAGCCGGTAGTTCACCGTGACGAGCACGATCCCATCGCGTGCGAAGAAGCGGCCGTCATTCGGCGCGATCGAATTGGCGCCCGACGTGTTGCCGCCGCCGAAGATCCAGACCATGACCGGGGCGTCGTGGGCGCCAATCGGCGCCCAGATGTTGAGGTTCAGGCAGTCCTCGCTGGTCGGCCCTGCGTAGCCGCCGTCGTTGTAACGCCCGTTCGGCAGGATCACCTGCGGGCATGCCGGCCCGAACGCCGAGGCGTCGCGGACGCCCGTCCAATGCGCGGCGCGCTGCGGCGGCCGCCAGCGCAGCGGCCCGACCGGCGGCGCCGCGAACGGGACGTTCTTGAACGCCACGACCGAACCGTCGGCCGTTCCGGCCACGCGTCCATCCTCGGTTTCGCGGAGAATGACGGCGGCTCGCTGGACGGCGCCCGCCGCGGGCGAAGCGCTCTGCGCGCGCGCATGGCCTGTCGGGCCAAACGCGAAAGCAAGCAATGCTGCTGCGACTGCGGCGGAGCGACGGTCCATCGGCAATTCCCCCTTGGCGGCCGCGTTATAGCGTCTCCGCCGCGGCGGAGCGCTAGGCGGCGCGAGCCGGAAGCGGCAGCAACACCAGGGTTTCGCGCACGACGACCAGCACCAACGCGACGGCGGCGAAGCTGAGGATCGCGGTTTGGAAGCCAAGTTTCGAGGTGGCGAGCGCCAGCGCCAGGATCATCGCCGCCATCAGGTAGCCGCCCCAGCGGTCGAACACGGCCTCGACGCGGAGGCGTCGGCGGACACGGGGCTTGCGCGTGTCGGCGAGCGGCCGGCCCTCGCGCACCGCAGCCACGCGAGGGTTCATGATGGCGAACCACAGCGGTGGGACCATCGCGGTGAGGTACATGGGCATCAGGCCCGCCGGCAGGCGGGGCTGGCCGTCGATCTCGCGCAGCGCGTCGAACCGGCGACCCGCCGAGCGATGGTGCTCGGAGTGCCGGCCGAGATTGAGGAAATAGAGGCCCGAAAAGCGCGTCTCCCAGTTCCAGCAATGCTGGACGTCCGGCCGCTCATAGCGGCCGCGGCCGGTCTGTTTCCGGGAAAGCCCGTAGTGCTGCATGTAGTTGATGGTTTCGAGCGAGAAGATCGCCACGGCGCTCTGGATCGCCACCGCCGCCACGCCATAGACCCCAGCGAAGGCATAGGCGCCGGCGTAGTAGAGGGCGACGAAAACGGCGTACCACAACATCCGGTTTTCGACGCTCAGCCACCCCTGGCCTCGCGCCTTCAGCCGGCGAAGCTCAATCTTCCACGCGCTGACCAGCCCGCCGCCGACGCTCCGAGGAATGAAGCCATAGAGCGGCTCGTTCAGCCTGGCGCTCGCGGGATCCTCCGGAGTCGCGACCCGGATATGATGGCCGTAGACGTGCTCGATCGAGAACTGCGGGTAGGTGACGAGGATGAGCAGGAGGTCGCCGAGCCACCGGTCCGCCCGGCCTGGGCGGTGCATCAACTCGTGCGAGACCGCGATGCCGATCGCCCCGTAGTAGAGGCCGACGAGCAACGCGAGCACGACGACGTCGACACCGACCGAGTGCCGCTGGCGCACATAGGTCAGCATCAGGCCCTGGATGAACAGGAATTTGAGCGCCAACAGCCGCGGCATGAAGCCGTACTCGAAGCGAGGTCGCGCCGCCGCTTCGTCGGCGAACGCGTCGCCGGCCTGGCGGCCGCCGACCAGGTCGAGGAACACTGGAATCGCGAACGCCGCACCAAGGTAAGTGACCGTGCGCAGCAACTGGCCATGCAGGTTGGGCAAGCTGGGCGCGAGCCAGAGCGGGAGGGTGAAGGGAGCGAAGATCCAGACCCGCTTCAAGAAAGCGACACTCGCGCTCATCTACAACAAGGTCCCGACTTAAGCCTCGGCGATATCAGGGGATTCGGTCCGCGCGAACGGCTCCGTCGCGCCCTTTCGCCACGCCGGCAACTAGCATGGACCGACGGCCGCGTCGACGGCGCAAAGGAGCGCTCGTGGTCGCATCGGCGCTCGCCTTTCCAAACCCCGGCGCATTTGCTAACCCCCGCGCCTCGCGCAAGCGGCGTGCGGTCGTGGCGGAATTGGTAGACGCGCAGCGTTGAGGTCGCTGTGGGGCAACCCGTGGAAGTTCGAGTCTTCTCGACCGCACCATGCTCCTGCTCCGCCCTCAAGGGCTTCGCCGGATTTGGCGACGCGCTGGAGGGCAAAACCGGCTGCCCCGAGCCCAGATCGCTGCGCCCCCGGTCCTGATCTTGCGCTAGCGCCCTTGACGCCTGCGCGGCGTGTCAAACTGGGATCACGATACGGATGAAGCTGCGCAACAGCGTCTCTCCAGCTGCGATCGAGCTGATCAAGCGGTTCGAGGGCTTTCGCCGCGCGGCGGCCAGGCTCGACGACGGGCGCTGGACAGTGGGTTACGGCCACACGCGCTCCGCCCGCGAGGGCGCGACGGTCAGCGAGGCCGACGCCGAAGCGCTGCTCGGCTACGACCTCGTGGAGGTGCAGGCCGCGGTCAACGACTGGACATTCACGCCGCTCAG
Source organism: Caulobacteraceae bacterium (assembly GCA_035295705.1). Taxonomy (GTDB): domain Bacteria; phylum Pseudomonadota; class Alphaproteobacteria; order Caulobacterales; family Caulobacteraceae; genus Poindextera. The sequence goes on along the minus strand of DATGIN010000023.1, from coordinate 52,237 downwards.
TCAGAACCAGTTCGACGCGCTGGTCTCCTTCGTCTTCAACATCGGGCTGGAGGGCTTCCGACACTCGACGGTGCTTCGCCGAGTCAACGAAGGGGCGCTGCTGCAGGCGGCCTGCGCGATGGAGATGTGGCGGAAGGCTGACTTCGAGGGCGAGCGCATCGTCGTCGATGCGCTGGTTCGCCGCCGCGCCGCGGAGAAGGCGCTGTTCCTGACCCCTGAGGAGGGTTTCGTCGCCGCCCCTTCGGCGGTCGTGCAACCGCGGCTTGACTACGACGTTGGCGCGGCGGTTCCGCGCGTTCCACCGGCGGAGCTGAAGGACAATCCCGAGCCGGCTCGCGCCGCTCCGATCGCGGAGCCATCAGCCTTCCCAGCCGCAGGCGAGTCGCCGACGGAGCGGGCTTTGGCGGCGGTCAGCGCGCGGTTGCAGCAGATCTGGCCCGACGACGAGGCGGTCGAGGCGACGGCCGAAGAACCGTCGGAAGAGCCAGCGCCTTTCCCGCACGAAACCGCCGCGTCGGCGCCCGACGAGGCGCCAACCGCCGCAGCCGCAGATGCGCCGGCCGCCGAGCCGGCGAGGATCGAACCGACGGCTGCGGCGCGCGGCGCTGAACCGCACGCTTCCTCCGTCCAGGCCGTGCGCTCCATTTTCGAGGACACCCGCGAAGACAAGGACCGCCCTGGCCTCATGCCGCTCGCGATCCTCGGCGCGATCGGCATCTTCCTGTTCGGCGGCGGCGTGTTCTGGGCGCTCCGCGCGCGCCCGACCGGAAACCTGATCGGACCCTCCGGCATCGGCTTTTTGCTGGGCATGCTTGGGGTCGTTTGCGTCGCCAGCGCCGTCTACTTCGTACTCGACCGCTACTTCAACGCCGAGGACTAGGGCGCGGCCGGGGCCGCGGCCTTGTCCGCGAGCAGGGCGTCGTGGCGGGCGCACACCTTCGGCCAGAGGCCGACCGCCGCAGGCTCGACGATCCCGAAATCGGCTTCCAGCGTCTCGACGAAGTCATCGGCGGACTCCAGCACCCGCTCGCTCGCCTGATCGCCCCGCACGACGCGAAGGACGCGGCCGCGCAGCTGGTTCTCTCCGCCCTCGACGAAGCGCATGCAGACAAGATTTTGCTTGAAGGGGGACGCCGGGTCGCTCTGCAGCACAGCACAGGCCCGCGCTAGCGCCGCCTCGTCGTCGGCCGGTTCGGGCTTGAAATCGAAGTTGGGGGCCATGCCGCTGGCGTGGTTGTGGAAGCGCCAGAAGCCGTCGTCCATCCGCTCCAGGCGAAAGTCACGGCCGTCGATGCTGAAGGCGCCCTCTACGATCGGATAGGGGCCCGTCGGCCCGTTCGCCAGGCCCACGTCAGCGAGGATCGCGCCATCCTCGAGGTCGACACGCAGGATAAGGTGGTTCCCGAGCGCGGTGTCGCCCTTCATCGAGCGGCCGACGCCGCTGGCGAGCCGTGTGACGTTGAAGCCGATCTCCTTCAGCGCCCACCCGAACAGGCCATTCATCTCATAGCACCACCCGCCCCGCCGCCCCGTGCCGACGATCCGCGCATAGGCGGCCGCCGGGTCGGTCGTCAGCGGCCGCCCGAGCTGCACGTCGAGGTTCTCATAGGGAACAGAGTGGAGGTGGCGCGCCGAGAGCCGCTTCAGGGTCGGCAGGTCCGGCTCGGGCGAGCCCGCAAAGCCGATCCGATCGAGGTACGCTGAGAGGTGCAAGCCGGACTCCCCCTTGGGCGACGCAGGCAAAGCATCGCTTGCAGCGCCGACCCGTCAAGGCGTGCTAGGGAGCCGGCATGATCCCGAACGCCGGTCCGTCCCTCGATTTCGACCTCGGCGAGACCGCCGACGCCATCCGCGAGACCACCGCGCGGTTCGCCGCCGACCGCATCGCCCCGATCGCGGCCGAGATCGACCGCGACAATGCATTCCCGCGCCATCTATGGCCTGAGATGGGCGCGCTCGGCTTGCACGGGATCACCGTCGAGGAGGAATGGGGCGGCTCCGGCCTCGGTTATCTCGAGCACGTCGTGGCGATGGAAGAGGTCTCGCGCGCGTCGGCGTCGGTCGGACTCAGCTACGGCGCCCACTCCAACCTTTGCGTGAACCAGATCCGCCGATGGGGCGCGCCCGATCAGAAGCGCCGCTACCTCCCGAAACTGATCAGCGGCGAGCATGTTGGGGCGCTGGCGATGAGCGAGGCCGGCGCCGGCTCCGACGTCATCTCCATGACGCTCAGGGCCGATCACCGCGGCGACCGCTACGTGCTGAACGGCGGGAAGTTCTGGATCACCAACGGGCCGCACGCGGACGTTCTGGTCGTCTACGCCAAGACCGACCCGGAGGGCGCCAGCCGTGGCGTCACGGCCTTCATCATCGAAAAGGACTTCAAGGGGTTCGCGTGCGCCCAGAAGCTGGACAAGCTCGGGATGCGCGGCTCGGACACCGGCGAGCTCGTGTTCACCGACTGCGAGGTCCCCGAAGAGAATGTGATGGGTCCGGAGAATGGCGGCGCCGGAGTCCTGATGAGCGGCCTCGATTACGAGCGCGCGGTGCTCGCGGCCGGCCCGATCGGCATCATGCAGGCCTGCCTGGATGCGGTCCTGCCGTACGTACGGGAGCGCAAGCAGTTCGGACGGCCGATCGGCACATTCCAACTGATGCAGGGCAAGATCGCCGACATGTACGTCGCGCTGAATTCGGCTCGCGCCTACGTCTATGCCGTCGCGAAGGCCTGCGACTCAGGTCGCACGACGCGCTTCGACGCCGCTGGCGCAATCCTCCTGGCTTCGGAGAACGCAGTGAAGACGTCGCTCGAAGCGATCCAGGCGCTGGGCGGCGCAGGCTACACCAAGGAGCATCCGGTCGAGCGCTACCTGCGCGACGCCAAGCTGTACGACATCGGCGCCGGCACGAACGAAATCCGCCGCTTCCTGATCGGCCGCGAGCTGGTGGGCGAGGGGTGATGGAGTCGCCCGTTCGGATATCGTCCGGATCGAGCTTCGAGAGCCTTGCCGGCTACTCCCGTGCGGTTGTTGTGAAACATCCGGATCACGCAGAGGTGTTCATCTCCGGGTGCACAGGATTCGACTATTCCACTATGACCATTGACGAGGACGTGGCTGTTCAGATTCGTCAGTGCTTTGTTAACATCGCGGACGCATTGACGCAGGCGGGCGGGCGGCTGACGCACCTTGTGCGGGTGCGCTACTATCTGCCCGAGTCGGGCGACTGGGAACGCGTTGCGCCGGTGCTGGGCGAACTACTGGCGGACATCCGACCAGCCGCGAGCTGTCTGATCTGCGGGTTGATCGACCCGCGGATGAAGATCGAGATCGAGGCGGATGCGAGGATCCCTCTCTAGGCTGGTGGCGGTGGGCGCGATATGCGCGCTCGGCCTCGCAGCCTGCGTCTCGCCGCTGCCCAAGCTCGCCGTCTCGCGCCAACAGCCGTGTCCGAACGGCGGCTATCGCGAGACAGCCGAACTGGTGTTCAGCCGCGTGGCATCGGACGGCCACGGCGGCGTGAGCGAGGCCGAGTTCGCCAAGTTCGTGGTCGGAGAAGTCTCCCCGCGCTTCCCGCAAGGGATGACGGTGATCGACGCGCAGGGGCGCTGGGCGCCGCCGCCCGGCAGCATGATCCGCACCCCGGCCAAGATGGTGGTGATCGTCCTGCCGGGGACGCCGGACGACTCGAAGAAGCTCGAAGCGGTCCGCGTCGCCTACAAGACCCGCTTCCATCAGCCGTCGGCGCTCTTGCTGACCCACGGCGACTGCGTCTCGTTCTAGGTCTCCACCAAGTCGCTCTCAGCGTCGGGCGCGCCGTCCTTGCCGCCAGGGATCACGCTGAATGCTGGCGAGCGCCGACCCGCGACGGCGGCAAGCTGCTCGTGGATCATCTCCGCCTGACGCTGAAAGACGATCCGTCCGGCCACTTGCCCCGAGCGGTCGGCCTCGCGTTCGCCGGCGTGCGCTTCCAGCCAGGTTGCAAAGGCGCTCCCGTCAATGGCCCCCGAGTGGTGGAGCAGAGCCACGAGGCTGGCGATGATGTGCTCGTACGCCAGCGCTTGCGACTCGAGCCACGCAACCCGTTCCCCTAGGTCGGGGGGCTTCACCGTGAACTCCGTTTCGCCGCCATGCGAGAGAGAACGCCGGCAGCGGGCGCGAGTTCGCGCTGGTGGGCCGACGCCGCCGCCCGCGACGCCGGGGGCGGCGGCCGCTAGCCGATGAGCTCCTTCACGGTGTCGCGCTCGGAGACCAGTTCGTCGTTGGTCTTGGCCAAGCGGCCCTTCGCGAACGCGTCCATGGCGAAGCTTTCGATCGCCTCATAGCCGCCTCCGGCGGTCGAGCGGACCGGCATCCCGGCCCAGACGTCCTGCGCGAAGCCATAGCGGCCCTCGGAATGCACGGCGACCGAGTGGACGGCGCCGGGCGTGGCCAGGTCGCGGACGTAGTCGATGACCGCTGCAGCCGCCGATCCGGCCGAGCTCACGCCGCGCGCCTGCACGATAGCGCCGCCGCGCCCGCCGACCGCCGGCAGGAACTCGTTCTCCAGCCAGCCGCGGTCGCCCACCGCGTCCGCCGCCGCCCGCCCGCCGATGGTCGCGTGCGTGAAGTCGGCGAACATGGTCGGCGAGTGGTTGCCGTAGATGTAGAGATCCTTCACCTCGGCGACCGGTGCGCCGGCCTTGGCGGCGATGATCGAGTGCGCGCGGTTCTGGTCGAGCCTCACCATCGCGGTGAAACGCTCTCTCGGCAGGCGCTTGGCCTGCGCGGCGGCGATCATGCAGTTGGTGTTGCAGGGGTTCCCGACCACGCAGACGCGCGCGTCGTCGGACGCCACTTCGTCGATCGCCTTGCCCTGCTCGATAAAGATCCTGCCGTTGTCCTTCAGAAGGTCGGCGCGCTCCATGCCAGGCCCGCGGGGCTTCGATCCAACCAGCAGGCACCAGTCGGCGTCGCGAAAGCCGACCTTGGGGTCGCCGCTCAGCTCCATGCCGGCGAGCAACGGGAAGGCGCAGTCCTCGAGCTCCATCGCCACGCCTTTCAGCGCCTTCTGGACCGCCTCCACCGGGATCTCGAGCAACTGCAGGATCACCGGTTGGTCCGGCCCGAACATCTCGCCGGCGGCGATGCGGAAGAGGGCTGCGTAGCCGACATTGCCGGCCGCGCCGGTGACCGCCACGCGGATGGGCGTCTTGCTCATGGGAGACTCCGAGCGTTCGGGGGAAGGGTTCGTCGCGGCGGTCCGTTACGTCAGTTTCGGCCGCGCCGCCACCCGCTGCGCAAAGCGAAGGGCCGGCCCATCTGCTGGACCGGCCCTTCCATCGTCGGACCGCGGTCAGCCGGGTCGCCCCAGCCAGTCTGCCGCGAGACCTTCAGCCTTTCAGGCAAGAACTGCTGTCAGGCGCGAACCCCAGTGAGGCTCCAGGTCACGCTATGCGACCGCGGTTGGAGACAATGAGACACTGGACCACCTCCTTTCAGCTGTTGAACAGGGACTCGGGAGAATAAGGACTTGCGCCGTCATTTGAAAGCGGCGCTGCGGCCGACGCGCCGCCGTCAGCCGGCGCCGCTTGGAGCTTGTCGGGCTCGCCGCTAGAAAGTGGGCGCCCCCTTAAGGAGCCGCGCATGGCCGACGACCCCGAGAACACCCTGATCTTCACGCTCGAGTCGGGGCCGGTGACCATACGGCTCAGACCCGATCTCGCGCCGGGCCACGTCGAACGGATCAAGGAGTTGGCGCGCGAGGGGTTCTACGACGGCGTCGTCTTCCACCGTGTCATTCCGGGCTTCATGGCCCAGGGCGGCGATCCCACCGGCACCGGCTCGGGCGGATCGCGCAAGCCCAACCTGCGCGCCGAGTTCTCGTCCGAGCCGCACGCCCGCGGCGTTTGCTCGATGGCGCGAACCAACGACCCTAATTCGGCGAACAGCCAGTTCTTCATCTGCTTCGACACCGCGCCGCACCTCGACCGCAACTACACCGTCTGGGGCGAGGTCATTGACGGGATGGAGCACATCGACGCCCTGCCCAAGGGCGAACCGCCAAGAGAGCCGGGCAAGATCCTGACCGCGCGGGTGGGCGCCGACGTCGCTTAAGCTCAGCGATTTCGATTTCGCGCTGCCGGAAGAGCGTATCGCGCTTCGGCCCGCGAGGCCGCGTGACGCCGCTCGAATGCTCGTGGTCGAGGCCGAGGGCCCGTTCCTCGATCGCACCGTTCGCGACCTGCCGCGGTTCCTTCGGCCCGGCGACGCGGTCGTGCTGAACGACACCCGCGTGATCCCCGCGCGTCTGGCGGGACTGCGGGAGCGCGACGGCTCGATCGTCAGGGTCGAGGCGACGCTGCACCGCCGACTGAGTCCGCACCGCTGGACGGCGTTCATGAAGCCGGGGCGGCGGCTTGCGATCGGCGACCGCATCCGCTTCGGGGAGCGGGGCGACCGCGCCTGCCTGCTCGGCGTCCTCGACGCGACGGTGAGCGCGAAGGGGGAGGGGGGCGAAGTCACCCTGTCGTTTGACCTCGCGGGGCCGGACCTCGACCTGGCGGTCGCCGAGCGCGGCGTGATGCCGCTTCCGCCCTACATCGCCTCGCGTCGCGCGGAAGACGACAGCGACCTGGTCGACTACCAGACCGTTTATGCCCGCGAGGACGGCTCGGTCGCCGCGCCCACAGCCGGCCTGCACCTCACGCCGGAGCTGTTGGCCGCGATCGAAGATGTGGGCGCCAGCATCGCCTATGTGACGCTGCACGTCGGCGCCGGCACCTTTCTGCCCGTAAAGACGGAAAGTATCGCTTCGCATCACATGCACCCCGAGCACGGCGAGGTCTCCGCGGCCACGGCCGAGCGGCTGAACGCCGTCCGCGCAGGCGGCGGCCGTATCGTCGCGGTCGGGACGACCGCGCTCAGGCTGCTCGAGAGCGCGACCGACGAGCACGGAGCCGTGCGGCCGTACGCCGCCGAGACGGATATCTTCATCACGCCGGGCTTTGTCTTTCGCGCCGTCGACGTTCTGGTGACCAACTTTCACCTGCCGAAGTCGACGCTGTTCATGCTCGTGGCGGCGTTCGCGGGGCTCGAGAGGATGCGCGCGGCTTACGGGCACGCCATCGCCTGCGGCTACCGCTTCTATTCCTACGGCGACGCCTCGCTGTTATTCCGCGCCGCCTAGATGGCGGCCTTTCCCTTCTCCATCGCGGCGCGGGACGGCGCTGCGCGGACGGGCGTGTTGGAGACACCCCGGGGGGCGGTTCGCACGCCAGCGTTCATGCCGCTGGCGACCGCTGGTACGATCAAGGCGCTGACCGTCGACCAGGTGGCGCAGACGGGCGCCGACGTCGTGCTCGGCAACACCTATCACCTCATGCTGCGACCAACCGCCGAGCGGGTGGCGCGGCTAGGCGGCCTGCACCGTTTCATGCGCTGGCAGCGACCGATCCTGACCGACTCCGGCGGCTTCCAGGTCATGTCGCTGGCGAAGATCTCCTCGGTCGACGAGGCGGCGGCGACGTTCCAGAGCCATATCGACGGCTCTCGCCACGTTCTCTCGCCGGAGCGCTCGATCGAGATCCAAGCGGACCTTCTGGGCGCCGATATCGTGATGCAGCTCGACCAGTGCATCGCCTGGCCGGCGGAGGCGGCGCTCGCGGCCGACGCCATGCGGCGCTCGGCGCGTTGGGGCCAGCGCTCCAAGGCCGCGTTCGGCGAACGTGCTGGGCAGGCGCTCTTCGGCATCATGCAGGGGTCGACCGACAAGGCGCTGCGCGCCGAGAGCGCCGGTCGCCTCACCGAGATAGGCTTCGACGGCTACGCCATCGGCGGGCTCGCGGTCGGTGAGACGCCCGCGGCCATGCGCGAGGTGCTGGACTACGCCCCTGCGATGTTGCCCGACGACCGCCCGCGGTACCTCATGGGAGTCGGCAAGCCGACCGACATCGTCGAGGCTGTTGCGCGCGGCGTCGACATGTTCGACTGCGTGATCCCCACCCGCTCGGGCCGCCACGGGCAGGCCTGGACCGCGGCAGGGCCGATCAACCTGAAGAACGCCGCTTTCGCCGAGGATGACACGCCCCTCGATCAGCAGAGCGCCTGCCCGGCGAGCCGGGACTATTCGAAAGCCTACCTGCACCATCTGGTCAAAGCCGACGAGATCCTCGGCCAGGTGCTGCTTTCCTGGCACAACGTCGCCTTCTATCAGCAGCTCATGCACACCTTGCGCGCAGCGATTGCCGAGGGTCGCCTCGAGGCGCTGCGGCGCGAGATGCGGGCCATCGAACACCCGGCGTAAAGACCGACGCCGGGTCCGGAGTCATCCAACCGGCCGCGCCGCGCGTAGAACGAGCGCCAATCCGGCGACACACGGACCAGGAACCTCAAACCCATGTCGAACTTCAAAACGCGGCTGCTCGCCGCGACGGCGGCGCTCGTCCTCGGCTTAGGCCTTGCCGCCTCCACCATGCCCGCCTTCGCCCAGGACGACCCGATGGTGGGCGGCGCGGCGATGTACCCGACCAAGACCATCGTGCAGAACGCGGTCAACTCCGCTGACCACACAACGCTGGTCGCCGCGGTGAAGGCCGCCGGCCTCGTCGACACCCTCTCCGGCCCCGGACCGTTCACGGTGTTCGCGCCGACCAACGAGGCTTTCGCCAAGCTGCCGCCGGAGGCCGTCCCGATGCTGCTCAAGCCCGATAACAAGCAGATGCTGGTCAAGGTGCTGACCTACCACGTCGTCGCCGGCCGGCTCAGCAGCGCGGACCTGATGGCCGACATCCAGGCCGGCAACGGCAAGGCCACGCTGACCACGGTCGAGGGCGAGCCCCTCATCGTCACGTCCGACGGGCAGACCATCACGCTGACAGACGTCAAGGGCGATGCATCGAAGATCACCATCGCCGACGTCAACCAATCGAACGGCGTGATCCACGTCGTCGACACGGTGCTGATGCCCTAGGGGCCACCCACCGCTGCCGCGACTGGCCGCTCCGGCGCTCCCCCGCCGGGGCGGCCTTGTCGTTCACCCGCCCCGCGCCTTAAGTTCCGCGCCCTTTCAGCGAGCAGGGGCCGGTAGCTCAGCGGTAGAGCACTCGACTTTTAATCGAGTGGTCGTGGGTTCGATCCCCACCCGGCCTGCCATGCGACCGATAAGCGGAGTGTGACCGTCCGCGCCGATGACAGGCGCGGCGGTTCACGGCTACATCGGCCTTGGGGCGGCGGAGGAACGGACTTTTGACGCGCCTTGTGCACGCCGCGGCGTTCGCCCCCGCCGTCTTTCTCGTCGCCTTGGCCCTGGCCGCCCACGCCGCCCCGCGGCGCGCCATCGGGGTGCAAGGCTCGCTTCCCGCGGCGCTCAAGGCCGAGGTCGTGCAGGCGATCGCCCCAGTCGGCGGCGCGCCCGCCAGCCGCCTCGAGGCCCGCCGGCGGGCGCAGGAAGCGGCCGATACCGCGATCGCCGTCCTGCGCTCGGAAGGCTACTACGACGCCATCGTCGAGCCGGGCGTCGGCGAGGGCGATCAGCCCGCCGGCTTCATCGCCATCACGTTGGGGCCGCGCACGGCGATCACCGCGGCGGCCGTGGCTTGGCAGGGACAGCCCCCGGACGCCAAGTCCGCCCAGGCCGCTGATGCCGCGATCAAGCTCGCCCACGGCGCGCCGGGCCGCGCCGCCGATGTCATCGCGGCCGAGGGCCGGGTGGTGGCGGTGTTGAAAGAGCGGGGCTACGCCGACGCCGCAGCCATGCCGCGCCAGGTGGTGGTTGATCATGCCGACCAGTCGATGCAGGCGACCTTCCAGATCGCCTCCGGTCCGCTGGTGCGGCTCGACGGGGTCCGCCTGGCAAAGAAGGGCCGCACGAACCCGCGTTGGGCCGCGGCGGCGCTGGCGGATTGGAAGGTCGGCGAGGTCTACCGGCCGAAGACGGTGGCGCGGCTGGAGCAGCGGCTGCTCGACACCGGCGTCTACGACGATGTCACGGTAGCGCTCGCGCCGGCGAGCGAAACGGTGGATGGGCTTCGTCCCGTCGTCGTCAGCGTCGCCGACCGGCCGAAGGGGACCTTGCAGTTCGACGGCAGCTACGCGACCTCGGAGGGCGTCGGCGTGGACGCCGCCTGGATCATCTACAACCGCCTCGGCCAGGCCGACACGATCACGAACACGCTCAGGGTCGCGAACATAGACAGCCGGCTGGAAAGCGATCTGGCGCTGCCGGACTGGCGGCGGCCGGACCAGAAACTCCTGCTCCACGCCGCGCTCTACGCGGACAACACGCCGGCCTACGACGACTGGGGCTTTCGGACAGGGGCCGAGATCACCCGGCACACGGCCAAGACGACGTTCTTCACGCTCGGCGTCAGCTTCGATGCGAACGACGCCAACCAGAAGGAAAGCGTGAACTTCATCGCGCTCAACCACCAGCGCAAGCTGGCCACCTTCGCCGGCCTGGCTGCGATCGACATCGATCGTTCGAACAGCCCGCTCGACCCGACCTCCGGCTGGCGCCTCGATGCTCGCGTCGAGCCAAAAGCCGCGGTCGGCGATGGCTCGCTCGTCTATCTGAAGACCCAGGGCGAGCTGCGGGGCTACGTGCCGTTCGGCCAGAACGACTCCACGGTTCTGGCTGGCCGGCTCAAGCTCGGGGGGATCCTCGGCGGCAGTATTCCGCTGGTGCCCGCCCCTGACCGCTTCTACGCCGGCGGCGGCGGCTCGGTGCGCGGCTACGGCTATCAGGAGGTCGGCCCGCGCTACGCGGACAACACGCCGGAGGGCGGCCTCTCTCTGTTCGAGGGGTCGCTCGAGGTGCGCCAGCGGATAACGCGACAATGGGGCGTCGTCGCCTTCGTCGACGCGGGGGCCGTGGGCACGAGCGTCACGCCGGACTTCGGGCATCCGGACGTCGGCGTCGGTGCGGGCGTGCGCTACAACGCCGGCTTCGGGCCAATCCGTCTCGACGTGGCGACGCCGCTCATCCGGCGGCGCGGGGATTCGCCGGTGCAGGTCTACATCAGCATCGGACAAAGCTTTTGAGCGCCGCCGAAGCCAACCCCAGGCGCGCGGCCCGCAAGCGCCGCATCGCGCTGCGGCTCATCGCCGGGTGTGCGATCGTCGCCGTCGCGCTTGGCTTGGTCGCCCGCTTCGCGGTCTTGACCGACGCTGGCCGAGGCTTCGTGTCCGACCGTCTGCAGGGGCTCGCGCTCGGGCGAGTGGGCAGGCTGCACGTCGAAGGGCTGGGCGGCGATCTCTGGAGCGACTTCACGATACGGCGGCTGACGATCGCCGACGCCGATGGCGTTTGGCTCGACGCCGATAGCGTCGCCATCAGTTGGCGGCCGCTCGAGCTCTTCGGCCGGCGTGCGCATCTCACCAGCGCCACCGCGCGGGTTCGCATCGACCGGGCGCCGGTCCTGAGCGCGGCCGGGCCGGCCGGACAAGCGCCGGTCGCCGTGACCGTCGATCGGCTCGCGATCGAGCTTGCGACCGCGCCGGCGGCCAGCGTCAGGCCAGGACTGTTCGCCGTCGCCGGCCGCATCGATGCAGAGCGCAATGGAGCCATCGCGGGCGCGCTGGAGGCGCTGAGCCGTCTGCACGCAGGCGATGGGCTGAACGCCCGCTTCGACATCGGCGTTCGCCAGCGTCTGGCGGTCGACGCCGCCGCGCACGAGGCCAACGGCGGCGCCATAGCGGGGCTGCTCGGGCTTCCGGCCGACCAGCCGCTGCAGGCCCGCGCACACGTGGGCGGCGTCGGCGGCGCAGGCACGCTCGAGGTCGCGGCTGAAACGGGATCCCGCACGATTGCAAGCGCCAGCGGGGCTTGGAAGCGAGCGGGCGGGCAGGCGGGCGGCTGGATCGCGCTGGACGCCTCGCGCCTCACCGCGCCCTTGGCGCACGCGCTCGGCCCGCGGGTTCGCTTCGAGGCTGCGAGCCGGAGGGCCGGGGCCGACGTGTACGGCGTCGCCCTGACAGCGAGCGCGGAGAACGCGAGCCTCCGTGCGGTCGGCGCGGCGGATCCGGCGCGCTGGGCAGCGGTCATGCACGGATTGAACGTGCAGGCGGAAGTGGCCGACATGGGTCGCCTTGTCGCGGAGCCCGCGATGGGACGTGCGGCCTTCAACGGCGCACTGACCGGTGACTGGGCCGATTTGCATCTTGTGGGCAAAGCGACCCTGCAGAGCCTGAACGTCGGCGCCTACCGGCTGTTGCAGGTGGCCGGGCCAATCGATCTCGCTCATGCGAAGGGCGACTGGCGGCTGAGGGCGAACGTTTCCGGCCAGGGCGGGCAGGGGACGGGAGTGATCGCCGGACTTATCGGGCCCGCTCCGCAAGCAAGCCTGGATGCGTCGCGTCTGGCCGACGGCCGCACGCTCATCCGGTCTCTCGCGGTCAGAGGCGCGGCCGCCACCGTCAGCGCCAGCGGCCAGCGGGGTCTGCTGGGCGGTCTCAGCTTCAAGGGGCAGGCCCAGATCACCCGCCTAGCGGCGGTTTGGCCAGGCGCGCGCGGATCGCTGGAGGGCAGCTGGTCGGCGTCGGAGGGCCGCGGTCCTACAGGCTGGTCGTTCACCGTGGACGCGCGCGGGCGCGGCGCCGCGACGGGTCAGGATCAGCTCGATCGGCTGCTGGGCGCAGCTCCTACGCTGCGTGGGCAGGGGACGTTCCAGCAGGGCAAGTTCAGCTTGAACCGGGCTGACCTGACCGGCGCGGCGGCGCAGGCGCATGCGGCAGGCGAGATCGGCCTTGATGGCGGCCTGAAGCTGGCGCTGGGCTGGTCTTCGCACGGCCCGTTCGAAGTCGGGCCGATCGAGATAGCCGGAAACGCCAGCGGTTCGGGCGCTCTTACCGGGTCGTTCGGGGCGCCCAAGCTGGACCTGATCTCCGACCTCGCCGCGATCAGCCTGCCGGAGCTTACGCTGAGGGCGGCGCACGTGACGCTGTCGTTCCTGGGCGCGCCAGGCGGCGCCACCGCGGCGGTGGCCGTCACCGCCGGCAGCGACTATGGCCCGGCGCGCGCGCGAACTGACCTGCGCTTCATTCCAAGCGGGGTCCAGCTGAGCGGCATCGACGCGGCCGGCGGCGGCGTCAGCGTCGCCGGATCGCTGACGCTCACCCGCCTTGCGCCCTCGCTTGCGGATCTTACGCTCGTGGCCGGTCCGGGCGCTGTCCTGGCCGCTGGCCACGCGGAGGCTCATCTCGCCATCGCGGATGCGCCGGGCGGACCAGTCTTGCGGTTGGCGGCCAAGGGCCAGAACGCAGCGCTGCGCGACGTCCCGCTGGTGGCCCAGGCCGTCACGCTGAACGCCAGCGGCCCCTTGTCCAGGGCCAGCTACACGATCGCTGGCGACGGCAGCTGGGCGGGAACGCCGCTGGCGCTAGACGGCAGGGGCGTCGCAGGTGAAACGGCGCAAGGGTATGCGGCCACGTTCGAAGGCGAGGGCAAGCTGCGCAAGGTCGCGTTCCGCACCCTCTCGGCGGCCAACCTCGCGTTCGGCGGCCCGCAGACCAGCGTGACGGCGGCGCTGGCGATCGGCGCGGGCCGGGCTGACATCGACTTGCGGGCCGTTGAGCATCGCTTAACGGGCTCCGCCAAGCTGACCGGCATCGATGTTGCGGTGCTGAACGGCGACTACGCTGGGCGCATCGACGCGACGGCCAATCTGCAGGGCCAGGATCGGACGCTTGGCGGCGACCTGACGGCGCATCTGACCGGCGCGCGCCTGGTGGACGAGCCGGCGAAGCTCGGCCTGGACGGCGATCTGCACGCGGTCCTGAGCGGCGAGCGGATCCAACTGACGGCGAGCGCGCGGGATGCCGCTGGCGGGCGGGCGACGACGACCCTGTCCTTGCCCGCCGCCGCCTCCGCCGCTCCGTTTCGCATCGCCATCGCTCAGACACAGCCGATGAATGGCCAGTTCGCGGTGAGCGGCGAGGTCGAGCCGCTATGGGACGTCTTGTTCGGCGGCGGCGGCCGCACCATCGGCGGGCAGGTGCAGGCCGGCGGCCAGATCTCCGGCACGCTCAACGATCCTCTCGTCAGCGGGCAGGCGTCGCTCGCCGGCGGCCGTTTCGAGGACTCATCGACCGGCCTCAAGCTGCGCAACGTGACCGCGGCGGCGACCTTCGCGGGCCGCCAGATGCGCCTTGCGACCTTCGAGGGCGCGGATGCGGGGGCCGGCCGCATCACCGGGCAGGGGACCCTGGACCTTGCCAAGGGCGGACAGAGCGACCTGACGCTCATGCTGCACGGCTTCACGCTCATCGACAACGAGACGGCGACGGCATCGGCCAGCGGGCCGGTCACTCTCTCTCGCGACGCGAGCGGCAAGGCCAAGCTCGTGGGGCAGCTGACCATCGACCGCGCTCAGATCGCGGCGCAAATGACGCGCGCCCCGCCGGGTATCGTCCGCATGGACGTGATCGAGAAGAACAGGCCCGCGGCCCTCGACACGGGCCTTGCAGCCAACGCCTCGCCGGCGACGCTCGTCGTGGCGCTGGACATCGCCCTCAAATCGAACGCCGGGGTGTTGGTGAAAGGCCTTGGGCTGAATGCCGAGATGAGCTTGAACGCCCATGTCGGCGGCGACACGTCGCGGCCGTTGCTGAGCGGCGTGGCGCACATCGTGCGCGGCGACTACCAGTTCGCCGGCCAGCGTTTCCAGATCGACAGTCGCGGCGTGGTCTATCTGGCGTCGTCAGCCGACGACATTCGCCTCGACCTCAGCGCCACGCGCGCCGATCCCAGCCTGACGGCGGTGATCAATATCAGGGGCACGGCGGCCAAGCCCGTGATCACCCTTTCCTCCACCCCCAGCCTGCCGAACGACGAGATCCTGGCGCAGGTGCTTTTCGGCCGCTCCGCGGCGCAGCTCTCGCCGGTCGAGGCCGCCGAGCTCGCAGCTGCGGTGACCTCGCTCGCGACCGGAGGCGGCTTTGACGTGATGGGCGGCCTGCAGAACTTCGCCCGCCTCGATCGGCTTGCGATCGGCGGCGATGCGGCTTCCGGCGTCACCGTCTCCGGGGGCAAGTACATCGGCAAGAACGTCTATCTGGAGCTCACCGGCGGCGGGCGCGCCGGCCCCTCCGCCTCGGTCGAGGTGCGCGCCGGTCATGGGCTTTCCGTGCTCTCGCAGGTCGGCGGCCAGGCCGGCGAGAAGATCGCAATTCGGTGGCGGCACGACTACGGCGCAGCCCAGACGACCCGCTGAGCTTAGTGAGTGATTCGCGGCCGCAGGTGGTAGTGGCCGTCCTGGAAGCTGTCGAAGATGAGCGAGGTGTGCGGGTGCGAGACCGGTTCGCCGGTGTCGTCGGGGAGCAGGTTCTGCTCCGAGACGTAGGCCGTGTAGCTCTCGCGCTCGTTCTCCGCGAGCAGCCGATAGAACGGCTGATCCTTATGCGGCCGGACGTTTTCCGGAATTCTCTGCCAGTACTCTTCGGTGTCCGAGAAGACCGGGTCGACGTCGTAGATCACGCCGCGGAAGGGAAAGACGCGGTGGCGGACCACCTGGCCGATGCTGAACTTGGCGAGTCGGGCGTCCATAGCGTCGCAAATAGTACATGGAAGCCCTGACTGGAACATGAACGTCTCCGTCGTCTTGCCGACACTTCCGGCGCACGGGATCCCTTGCTAGGCTTGCCGCCGAACCGGCGCGTGGTCGCCAATCCATCCGGCGCGCCTCCTGACGATTTAGGCCGTTTGAAACATGTCTGACCCGCCCCCGCTGGGCGAGCGTCACGGAACCGACCATGGAACGGGCAAGCGACGGCAGCGTCGCGCGCCCCCAGATGGTCTCTACGCCGCGCTGGACCTCGGCACCAACAACTGCCGCCTGTTGATCGCCCAGCGCCGCGCGGGCGGCGGATTCCGTGTCGTGGACGCCTATTCGCGCATCGTGCGGCTGGGCGAAGGTCTCAGCCAGACGGGCAGGCTCTCTCCGGCCGCGATGGACAGGGCGATGGCGGCGTTGAGGGTCTGCTCCGAACGGATCCGGCGTCACGGGCGTCCCCGCCTTCGCGCCATCGCAACCGAGGCCTGCCGCTCGGCGAGCAATGGGAAGGACTTTCTCGAGCAGGTGCGGCGCGAGGCCGGCATCCGGCTGGAGATCATCACGCCAAAGGAAGAGGCGCGGCTCTCCGTCGCAGGTTGCGCCAACCTGCTCGACCGAAGCGCGCGGGCCGCGCTGGTGCTGGACGTCGGCGGAGGATCGACCGAGCTCTCCTGGCTCGATCTCGAGGCGGCGCGCGCGCGCCCGAACGCGCCGCCGCCGATCCTCGCCTGGCTCTCCATCCCGATCGGCGTCGTCACGCTGGCCGAGCGGTTTCCGGAAGCTCCGGGCGATCCCGCCTGGTTCTCTCGGATGGTGGAAGCGGTGAAGGCTCCGATCGCCGCCTTTGCGCGTCCAGCCGCGCTGAGGCCCGCCTTCGAAGCCGGAGAGGCGCATCTGATCGGCACCTCCGGCGCAATCACCAGCCTTGCCGGTTTGCACCTCGGACTGGCGCGCTACGAGCGCTCGCGCGTGGATGGGCTGTGGCTCACGCGCGGCGACTGCCGGGCCATGGCCGAGCGGCTGCTGGGCTTGAGCCACGACGAGCGGGCGCGCCAGCCGTGCGTCGGACCGGAGCGCGCCGACCTGGTGCTCGCCGGGGCGGCCATCCTCGAGGCGACGCAACAGCTTTGGCCGTGTGAGCGGGTGCGCGTGGCCGACCGTGGGCTCCGCGAGGGGCTTCTCCTGGCCATGATGGCGGAGCGAGGCCGGCCAAGGCGTTGGCGCCGCCGTCGCAAGCCCGTGCGAGACGCCGCGAAGGCCGCGGCGTGAGCGAGCCCCCACGCCGGCGAATGGTCCGCGCACCCAGCCGCGGCGGCGCCAGCGGTCGCGGGACAAAGACGCGGGCGCGGCGGGCCAAGACCGCTTCGTCGAAGGCTTGGATCGAGCGGCAGTTGAGCGACGAATACGTTCGCGCCGCCCGAGCGCACGGCTATCGCAGCCGGGCGGCGTTCAAGCTCGCCGAGATCGACGACCGCTTCCGCCTGATCAGGCGCGGCGGCCGCGTGGTCGACCTTGGCTGCGCCCCCGGCGGATGGATGCAGCTCGCGCTCGAGCGTGGGGCCGCCGTCGTGGTCGGCGTCGATATCTTGCCGGTCGATCCCCTGCCGCCGGCAACCGTGCTGCAGATGGACGTCGCGCAGGATGGTTGCGCGGTCGCGCTCGCCGGCGCGCTCGGCGGTCCGGCGGACCTGGTGCTTTCCGACATGGCCCCCAACACGACCGGGCACCGGTCCACGGATCACCTGCGCATTATCGGCCTCGTGGGGTTGGCCGCAGACTTCGCCTGCGCGGTGCTGGCGCCGGGCGGGGCCTTCGTCGCCAAGGCGTTCCAAGGCGGCGAGGCGGCCGAAGCGATCGCGCGCCTGAAACGGCGTTTCGGCCTGGTGCGGTTGGTCAAGCCGAAGGCGAGCCGGGTTGAAAGCTCGGAGCTCTACATTGTCGCGACCGGCTTTACCGGCCTGCCGGCTTCCCCCTGAGCCGCCAGCCGCCGGGGACGCCTTTCGGGGACAGCACGAACTGCCCGACGCTGATGGCGCGGCTGCGAAAGCCGCCCGCACAGCTGCAGAGATAGTAGTCCCACATGCGGCAGAAGCGCTCGCCGTACTTGGCCGCCATGGCCGCGCGATTGGACTGGAACTTGTCGTACCAGGCCATCAGCGTCCGATCGTAGTCGGCGCCGAAATTCTCGACGTTTTCGACGACGAACAGGCCCTCGACGGCCGTCCCGACCTGTCCAACGGTCGGCAGGCAGCCGTTCGGGAAGATGTACTTGTCGAGCCAGGGATCGATCGTCGGGTAGGCCTCGTTGGCCCAGATCGAGTGCAGGAGGAAGAGCCCGTCGTCGGCGATCCAGCGGCGCGCGTGCTCGAAGTAGGTTCGGTAGTTGCGGCTGCCGACGTGCTCGAACATGCCCATCGAGGCGATCTTGTCGACGCGGCCGACGAAGTCCCGGTAATCCTTGACCTGAAACTCGACGGGGAGGTTCGCGTAGCGGGCTCGTCCGTAGTCGGCCTGCACCTGGCTTACCGTGACGCCGACGCAGTTGGCGCCATACCGCTCGGCCGCGAACCCCATGAAGGCGCCCCAGCCGCAGCCGATATCGAGCACCCGTTCGCCCGGCTGCAAGTCGACCTTGCGGCACACGAGGTCGAGCTTGGCCTCCTGCGCGGCGTCGAGACTATCGGCGCTGGCCCAGTATCCGCAGCTGCCGGTCAGACGCTTGTCGAAGGTCGCTTCGAACACGTCGACATCGAGGTTGTAGTGGACGTCGGCGACCCGCCAGACCCGGCGCTTGTTCTGCCTATTGGCGATACGCGCATGCAGCACCTGCCAGGCAAGGCCGATCGAGCGATGCAGGCCCCGGTCGATCCGGCCGCCGACAACCCTCTCAAAGAAGCCGTCCAGCCGCTCGCAGTCCCACCAGCCATCCATGTAAGCCTCGCCCAGCCCAAGCGACCCCTCGGCGAGGATCCGGTTGTAGAGGTTGGGGTTGTGCACCTGGGGGTCGGTCGGCGCCGACCCGTTCAACGTAAGCCCAACCTCGGCAAGCAGGCCCCTGACGACGCCTTCGGCCCCGGCGCGCCGCACACGGCGGACGCTCCTGGGTGAGGGGATGGCATGGGCTTCAGCCATGGCACGCAAGCTCCAGAGCGGCGAGATGCGCGGGGGCGACAAATGCCTTCCCGGCGATAAAGGTCAAGCTCACGCCGGTCGGCGGCCGAACTGGGCGCGCAACTCGTCCTTGGCCGCTTCCAGCGTTTTCCGCTGCTTTTCGGGAAGCGTCTTGCCGGCCCGGTTTATGTAGAACGTCAACATCGACATCGCCGAGCGGTAGGGCTCGGCTTTCCGCCTGCGGCTGTGCTCCGCGGAGCGCTTCAGCGACGCGGCGATCTTCTTGGGGTCTTCGAGCGTGAAGACGTCGGCCTCGAGATCGAGAGCGTTGCTGTGCTCAGTGACATCTTGCGACCACCGCCGGCTTGATTTGCTGCGCGCCATCACCACCTCACGCGCCTTCGTCACTCGCTTCAACCGCCGACCGGAAAGGGCGTTCCAGGGCGCGAGTGACAATGTGGGCCGCGCAAGTTATACGCGCCCCGCAAAACGGAGACTCCCATGGAGATTCGCGAAGGGCTCACCTTCGACGACGTTTTGCTAGAACCCGGACCATCTGAAGTCATGCCGGGTCAGGTTTCCACCAAGACCAGGCTGACCCGCGAGATCGGTCTCAACATCCCCCTGGTGTCCGCCGCGATGGACACCGTCACCGAGAGCCGGCTTGCGATCGCGATGGCGCAGGCGGGCGGGATGGGCATCCTTCACCGCAACCTCACGCCCGAACAGCAGGCCGACCAGGTTCGCGAGGTCAAGCGGTACGAGAGCGGGATGGTGATCAATCCGCTCACCATCCACCCGGATACGACTCTCGCCGAAGTCCGCGAGATCAAGGCGCATCGGAACATCTCGGGGTTTCCCGTGGTCGAGCGCGGCTCGGGCAGACTGTGTGGAATTCTTACCCATCGCGACATGCGCTTCGAGACCGACCAAAAGAAGCCGGCCAAGGCGCTGATGACCACCGAGAACCTCGCCACCGTGCGCGAGGGTGTGTCGCCGGAGGAGGCGCGCGCGCTTCTGCAGCGGCGCAAGATCGAGCGGCTCATCGTCGTCGACGACGACTACCGAGCGGTCGGCCTGATCACCGTCAAGGACATGGACAAGGCCGAAGCGTACCCGCACGCGGCCAAGGACAGCCAGGGGCGCCTGTTGGTGGGCGCCGCGTCGACCACCGGCGACGATGGGTTCGAGCGATCCATGGCGCTGGTGGATGCGGGCGTCGACGTGGTGGTCATCGACACCGCCCACGGCCACTCCATCCATGTGTCCAACGCGGTCAAGCGCATCAAGCGCGAGACCAATCGGGTGCAGATCGCGGCGGGCAACGTCGCCACCTATGAGGGCGCGATGGCGCTCATCGACGTCGGCGCCGACGCGATAAAGGTCGGCATCGGGCCCGGCTCCATCTGCACCACCAGGGTCGTCGCCGGCGTGGGCGTGCCCCAATTGTCGGCGATCATGGACGCGGTCCGGGCGGCCGGCCAGAACGGCGTGCCGGTCATCGCCGACGGCGGGATCAAGTACTCGGGCGATATCGCCAAGGCGATCGCCGCGGGCGCCGCAACCGCGATGGTGGGCTCGGCGCTCGCCGGCGCCGAGGAGACGCCTGGCGAGGTCTTCCTCTACCAGGGCCGCAGCTACAAGACCTACCGCGGCATGGGCTCGGTGGGGGCGATGGCCGACGGCTCGGCCGATCGCTACTTCCAGCGCGGCGTCATGGACACGCTGAAGCTGGTGCCCGAGGGCATCGAAGGACAGGTCCCCTACAAGGGGCTGGTCGCGCCCATCCTGCACCAGCTGGTGGGAGGCCTGCGCGCCGCCATGGGCTACGTGGGCGCGCCCGACATCGAAAGCTTCCAGAAGCGAGCGCGTTTCATCCGCATTACCGGCGCGGGCCTGCGCGAGAGCCACGTGCACGACGTCCACATGACCCGCGAGGCCCCCAACTACTCCGCGCCGGCGTGAGAGGACCGGTCCCGGCCGAGATCGCGCTCCTGGCCGCAAGCGGCCTGCTGGTCATCGCCCAGATCGTCCTCGCCGCCCAATTGGCGAACGGCCAATATGGTCTGAAGTGGGCGGCGAGCGCGCGGGACGCGCCCGTACCGTCGCCGAAGCCACTGGTCGGCCGCGCCCAACGGGCGCTCACGAACCTGCTCGAAACCTACCCGCTGTTCGTGGCCGCAGTCCTCGCCGTCGGCCTGACGCATCGCTACGATTCATGGAGCCTGGTCGGGGCACACCTCTATCTGTGGTCGCGGGTCGGCTATCTGGGGCTCTACCTGGCCGGGATTCCGCTTTTGCGCTCAGTCGCATGGAACCTGGCGCTCGCCGGCATTCTCATGGTCTTCGCACAGGTGGTGCTCTAGGCGCGCAATGCGTGACGGCGCACGCATCGCCGCGGCAATCGCGGCGCTCGAGGACATCGAGCTGCATCACCGGCCGGCGCGGGCGGCGCTGAAGGCCTGGGGCGAGGCGAGCCGCTACGCCGGCGCCAAGGACCGAGCCTGGGTCGCCGGCCTCGTGCTCGACGCGCTGCGCCACCGCCGTTCGCTGGCCTGGCGCATGCGCCTTGACGGCGCCCGTGCGGTCGTCCTCGGCGCGCTGCGCTTCGGGTGGGGTTGGTCCGATGATCAGATCGCCGACGCGATGCTGGGCCCGCACGGGCCTGGACCGCTTTCGGGCCAGGAGATCGAGGCTTTCGTTCGCCCGACCGGCCCTGACGACGCTCCGCCACCGGTGCGCGGCGACTATCCCGACTGGCTCGACCCGCATTTCGAGCGAGCCTTCGGCGCGTCGCGCGAGGAGGAAGGCGCGGCGCTTGCCGCCCGGGCGCCGGTCGATCTGCGCGTCAACACGCTGAAGACGACGGTCGAGCGCGCGCTTCGAGCGCTCGAGCCGCTGGGCGCCGCGCGGGCCCCGGTTCTCGCCAACGCGCTTCGCCTGCCGGCGCCGCACCCGACGGCCCGCGCCGCGCCGGTGGAAGCCGCGCCCGAGTTCCAGAAAGGTTGGTTCGAGGTCCAGGACCTCGGGTCACAGATCGCCGCCGCCGCCGCCGGCGAAATCAAGGGCAAGCAGGTCTTGGACTACTGCGCCGGGGGCGGGGGCAAGACGCTGGCGCTCGCCGCTGGCATGGCAAACACGGGCCAGCTCTACGCCTACGACGCCGACGCCCGGCGGCTGTCGGAGGCGGTCAAGCGCGCCGCTCGTGCGGCCGTGCGCAACCTGCAGGTCCGCTCGCCGCTGAAGCCGGGCGCCTTGAGCGACCTCGAGGCGCGCATGGACGTTGTCTTCGTCGACGCTCCCTGCACAGGATCAGGGACCTGGCGGCGGCATCCGGACGCGAAATGGCGGCTGCGTCCGGCCCAGCTCGCCCGCCGCGTCGAAGAGCAGAACGCCGTCCTGGCCGAAGCCGCGCGCTACGTGAGGCCAGGCGGCAGGCTCGCCTACGTCACATGCTCGGCGTTCGCCGAAGAGGACGAAGATCGTGTCGGCGCGTTCCTGGCCGCGCATCCAGGCTTTGCGGCGACGCCTGCGATCGCGCAGGTCGTGGGATCCGGGCTTGCGAGCGACGCCGGTCTCGAACAGCTCGCCGGTCGCCAATCCCGCGAGGGGTTCATCCGCATCACGCCGCATTCCTTCGGCGCCGACGGCTTCTTCATCGCGGTCCTGGAGCGGCTCCGGTGACGTCGGCTCGAATCGCGGCTAAGGCGCGCGCATGAGCGAGCGGCACGAGCGGGTCCTGATCGTCGATTTCGGCAGCCAGGTCACCCAGCTCATCGCGCGACGGGTGCGCGAGAGCGGCGTCTACTGCGAGATCCACCCCTACGACCGTATCGACCGGACCTTCCTGGACGGCTTCGACCCGCGGGCGATCATCCTCTCCGGCGGCCCGGCAAGCGCGGGCGAGGCGCAGAGCCCAGCCGCCGACCGGAGCGTTTTCGACCGCGGCGTTCCGGTTCTCGGCATCTGCTATGGCGAGATGACGATGGCCGCGGCGCTGGGCGGCCAGGTCGAGAGCGGCCATGCCCGCGAGTTTGGCCGCGCCGACATTGTCATCGAGCGCGAGTCCTCCCTGCTCGACGGCCTTGGCGAGGTGGGCGAGCGAGAGCCGGTCTGGATGAGCCACGGCGACAAGATCACCGCGATTCCGCTCGGCTTCGAAGTCGTTGCGACGTCCGACGGCTCGCCGTTCGCGGCCATCGCGGACGAGGGCCGGCGGCTTTACGGCGTGCAGTTTCATCCTGAGGTGGCCCACACGCCCAGGGGCGCGCTCATCCTGCGCAATTTCACCCACCGGATCGCGGGATTGAAGGGCGACTGGTCCATGGCCGCCTTCCGCGCCGAGGCCGTGGCGCGCATCCGCGCGCAAGTCGGCAAGGAGCGGGTGATCTGCGGCCTCTCCGGCGGCGTCGACTCGTCGGTTGCCGCGGTGCTGATCCACGAGGCCATCGGCGACCAGCTCACCTGCGTCCTCGTCGACACCGGCCTCCTGCGGATGAACGAGGCGAGCGACGTGGTCGACCTCTTTCGGAATCACTTCAATATTCCGTTGATCCATGTTGATGCTTCGAAGGAATTCCTCGGCGCGCTGGAGGGCGTTGCCGACCCCGAAGCGAAGCGCAAGACGATCGGCCGGCTGTTCGTGGACGTGTTCGACCGCGAGGCGGCGAAGATCGAGGGCGCGGCTTTCCTCGCCCAGGGCACGCTCTATCCGGATGTCATCGAGAGCGTTTCCGCCCGCGGCGGCCCATCCGCTGTCATCAAGAGCCATCACAACGTCGGCGGCCTGCCGGAGGCGATGAAGCTGAAGCTGGTCGAGCCTCTGCGCGAGCTCTTCAAGGACGAAGTGCGCGCGCTCGGAGTCGAACTTGGGCTTCCGGCCGCCTTCGTTGGTCGCCACCCGTTCCCGGGGCCAGGTCTTGCTATCCGGATTCCGGGTGCGGTCACGCCCCAGCGGGTGGCGATCCTGCAGCAGGCGGACGCCATCTATCTCGACGAAATCCGCAAGGCCGGACTCTACGACGCCATCTGGCAGGCGTTTGCGGTGCTTCTGCCGGTGCAGACGGTTGGCGTCATGGGCGACGCGCGCACCTATGAGGACGTCTGCGCGCTGCGCGCCGTCACCTCTTCCGACGGGATGACGGCCGACTTCTTCGAGTTTCCCTGGGCCGTCCTGGCGCGCGCCGCCACCCGCATCATCAACGAGGTGCGCGGGATCAATCGTGTCGTCTACGACGTGACCTCGAAACCGCCGGGCACCATCGAGTGGGAATGAGCGAGCGCGGCTGACGCCGGCGCGCTCGACCATCGCGTGGCGCTGTCCGGTCGGCGTCGTTCCGTGGCTAAGCCCGAGCGCGCTCGGCGCGCCATTGGGCGGCATACGGCAGGACGAACATGTAGAGGCCGGTGAACAGCAAAAGGAAGAGGGGCGGCAGGGGCGTGTAGACGATCCAGCGGGCAACGCTCGCCCATCCGGCGCCGAGGACGATGAAGTTGGCGACCACGGCGAGGGTAAAGGCGATCGACAGCCAGCGGTGCGTTTGCCGGATCCACTTGTTCCAGTTCATATCGACCCCTTTCCCAACCCAGCGCCTCGCGGCGGCGAAGAACCCGCGACTTGACCCACTCATATCCAGTCGGTTATGGGTCGTCCATAGCCAGATGGTTATGGGACATGACGACCGCCCAGGATGCTCTGTTCAGAGGCCTTGCTGATCCCACGCGGCGCGGGATTTTCGAACGCCTGTGCCGTGAAGGTGCGCAAACGGTCGGCGCGCTGACCGACGGGGTCGGGATCTCCCAACCAGCGGTCTCCAAGCACCTCAAGGTGTTGAAGCGGGCTGGCCTTGTCAGCGACCGGCGCGAGGGCCGCCAGACTCACTACGCGGCCGAGCTTAGGGCCCTGTCGCCGCTGATCGACTGGACGAGCGAGATGGCCGCGTTCTGGGACGCTCGCTTCGACCGCCTGGAAGACCTGCTGAACCGGATGGACCAGTGAGCGCGGCGAGCGACACCCGCACCGTCGTCGTGGAGCGCGAGGTGCCGCATCCGCCCGAGAAGGTCTGGCGGGCGATCGCCCAACCACACCTCCTGGAGGAGTGGCTCATGAAGAACGACTTCGAGCCTTCCATCGGTCACCGCTTCCGCCTGCAGACCAGCTGGGGCTTCATCGATTGCCAGGTGCTGTCGATCGAACCCAATGAAACGTTGTCCTACAGCTGGGCGGCGATGGGCGGCGAGAGCGTCGTCACCTGGTCTCTCACGCCGACCGAGAAGGGCACGCGGCTGCGAATGGAGCATTCAGGCTTCAAGCCCGATCAGCGGCAGGCCCTGACGGGCGCTACCGCCGGGTGGCAACGGTTCTTTGCGGCCCTGGAAGAGCTCCTGGCCCGCACCCAATGAAGCGCGCGCGTTCCGGCACATCGCGTCGCGCGACAGGTTGAAGAGAGGAGTCGCCAGCTCATGAAGATCAAGCTGACCAGCATCTACGTGGACGACCAGCAGAAGGCGCTGGACTTCTACACAGACAAGCTCGGTTTTGCGAAGAAGGCTGACTTCACGAACGGCCCATATCGTTGGCTGACCGTGACGTCGCCCGACGAGCCGGAGGGCGCTGAGCTGCAGCTCGCGCTGAACAACAACCCGGCGGCGAGGGCGTACCAGGAGGCGCTGTTCCAGCAGCGACAGCCGGCGGTGATGTTCTTCACCGACGACATCAAGAGCGACTACGAGCGCATCAAGGCAAAGGGCGGAGCGTTCACGATGCCGCCGACAGAGGTCACCGGCTCGACGATCGCGCAACTCGAAGATACGTGCGGCAACCTGGTTCAAATCACCCAGCTGACGCGTTGGTAGATCACCCGCAGGGAGCCACCGACATGCCCAACAACGACGCGCTAACGGCGTCCGAATTGATCGACGGGAGGATCGCGGAACTGGGAGACTGGCGCGGCGAGATGCTCGCGCGCCTCCGGGGTCTGATCAGACAGGCCGATCCGGACGCAGTCGAGGAGTGGAAGTGGCGGGGCGTGCCTGTCTGGTCGCATGCCGGCATCATCTGCACCGGCGAGACCTACAAGGCCGTCGTGAAGCTGACCTTCGCCAAGGGCGCCGCGCTGGCGGACCCGTCACGGCTGTTCAATTCCAGTCTCGAAGGCAACACGCGGCGCGCCATCGATTTCCACGAGGGCGACCAAATCAACGAACAGGCGTTCCAGGCGCTTGTCCGCGACGCCGTCGCCCTCAACCTTCGCAAGAGGTAAACCGCCTCATCGCCGCTTGTCGGCTCGCTGCGCGGTGCGCCGTCCTTGGGCTATAGAGCAGCCGAGGCTCGGAACGACCCATGCGCAAGATCATCGTCGCCACGTTCGTCAGCCTGGATGGCGTCATGCAGGCGCCGGGGGGACCGCAGGAGGATCCCACCGGCGGGTTTTCGTTCGGCGGCTGGACTGCGCCGTTCTTCGACGCGGAGTTGGGCGGCGCGATCGGCGAGATCTTCGGCCGTCCCTTCGACCTGCTGCTGGGACGCAAGACCTACGAGATCTTCGCCGCCCACTGGCCGTTCGTGACCGAGGGGCCTGACGCGGGCCTCGCCCAGGTATTCAACCAGATCACCAAGTACGTCGCGTCTCGCTCGCGTCCGGCGTTCACCTGGCAGGGCAGCGAGTGGCTGGGTGAGGATGCGGTCGCCTCGCTTGTGGCGCTAAAGGCTGGCGTCGGACCGGACCTGATGGTGCAGGGGTCGAGCGATTTCTTGCAGACGCTCTGGAAGCACAGTCTCGTCGACGAGTTCGCGGTGCTGATCTTCCCGGTGATCCTCGGCAAGGGCAAGCGCCTGTTCGGCGAGGACGTGGCGCCCGCAGGCCTGGAGCTGACGAAGTCGAAGGCCTACCCGACCGGCGTGATCGTGGCGAACTACGCGCCAGCGGGCAAGGTGCCGACGGGCGACTTCCAGCTCGCCGAGCCAACCGAGGCGGAAGCGGAGCGACGGCGCAAGCTCAGTTGAACCGGCGGCTCGTTACCAAGATTTCACTCGCCCTTCCGCATCCATTCGTGGCTCTCCGCGCCTCTTTCAAGCAAAACAGGTCTCGGCGATCGTCGCCGTCCTGGGGCTGGAGGAAGGTAGTCGAATGTTTGCGGACACTGTTGCTGGGGAGCTGATCCCTATCTTCGGGATCTTCATGATCATCGCGGTCGTGGTCGGCCCGATCTGGATCCGAAGTCACTACGCCGCCCGCGATCGGGCGCAGATGCACGAGACCATGCGCGTCGCCTATGAGAAGGGCCAACCGGTCCCACCCGAGCTGATCGAGAAGCTTACGGAGTCGGTCACGCGCCAGCAGACTTCGGTAGGCGCGACCGCCGACGCGGACCTCCGTCGCGCGGTGGTCCTGATCGCCGTCGGCCTCGGACTGGCCGGCCTCGGCGCCGGGCTCTACTACGGCATCTCGTTCGGCAGCGAGGAAGGCGGCGCGATCACCGGCGGCATCGTGGCCGGCGCAGGCGCCATCCCCGGGTTCATCGGTCTCGCCTACCTCGTCCTCTACCTGACGAGACGCTCTGCGCCGCACGTCTAGCGGTCGCTCTCTAGAGAGGGGCGAAACCAGGGCGGCGGCATGGCCGAGTCCACACCAGCGCGCGCATCCGCGCACGACCTCGAGCTGGTCGCGCTAACGGCGACCGGAGGCCGCGATGCGTTCGGAGAGCTGATCCGGCGGCACGGCTCGGCCGTTCGCGGCCTGTTGCGCCGGATGGGGGCCGATGGCGCGCTGGCCGACGACCTGGCCCAGGATGCGTTCCTGGCCGCCTTCCAGCAGATCAGCGACTTCCGTGGCGAGGGCACCTTCCAGGCATGGGTCAAGCGCATTGCCGCGCGGCTGTATGTCAAGCGCTGGCGGCGGGAGGCGAAGACGGCGGCGATGCTGCTTGCGGCCGACGATGGGCTCTCCACGGCCGGCGAGCTCATCAGCGACGAGCGGATCGACCTGGACGACGCGCTGAAGGGCCTGCCGGCCCCGGAGCGGCTGTGCGTGTGCCTCTGTTACGGCGCTGGCCTCAGTCATGTGGAAGCGGCCGAGGCCTTGAATGCGCCCCTTGGAACGGTCAAATCCCATGTCAAACGTGGTTTGGATAGACTCCGGAGACGCTTGGCGCCGGGCCGCCAATTCAGCCCGGCTGAGGCGGACGCCAATGGCTGAACGCAACTTCGAGGTGGAGCTCGGCCGTATGTTCGCCGAAGCGCCGGCGATGGGCGACTCCGACTTTTTCGCGCTGCGCGTGGACGAGCGGCTGAGGCGCGGCTGGACGCTGAGGCGCACCCTGATCGGCGGCATGGGGCTGGCGGGCGGCGTTGTCGGCGGTGCGCAGATCTTGGGCGGGGGGCTCGTCGAGCGCCTGGGCCGGGCGACCACCGACGCCGGCGGCGAGCTTACGGGCCGGGTGGTCGATTTCGTCGAGAACAGCCTTATGCCACAGGCCTTCCCAATGAACGCCGAGATCATCTGGTTTGCCGCCGCCGCCGCGGCGGCGGCGATCGCCTTCGCGATCACGCGCGTCGTGCGCGAGTTCTAGAAAGGACCCTTCGTGTCGGCACAAAAGCAAGCGTCCGAGCGGCGGCTCGCCGCGCCGGACATTTCGGCACGAAAAGGCAAGGCGCCCATCGTGTGCCTAACCGCCTACACCACGCCGGTCGCCGAGATCCTCGACGAGCACTGCGATCTGCTGCTGGTCGGCGATTCCGTCGGCATGGTGCTGCACGGCCTCCCGAACACCGTCGGCGTGACGATGGAGATGATGATTCTGCACGGTCAGGCCGTGATGCGCGGCTCCAAACGCGCGATGGTCGTCGTCGACATGCCCTTCGGCTCCTACGAGTGCTCGGCGGAGAACGCCTTCGCCAACGCCGCACGGCTGATGAAGGAGACGGGCGCACAGGCGGTGAAGGTCGAGTCCGGGCCGCACGTCGCCGAGACGATCGGCTATCTCGTCACCCGTGGGATTCCGGTGATGGGCCACGTCGGCCTCCGCCCGCAGGCGGTGCTGGTCGACGGCGGCTTCCGCGCCAAGGGACGAAGCGCCGATGAACGGGCCGCGGTCCTCGGTGAGGCGAGAGCGGCCGCCGAAGCCGGCGCCTTTGCGGTGGTGGTCGAAGGCGTCGCCGAGACGCTGGCGCGCGAGATCACCGCCGCCATCGAGGTCCCGACCATCGGCATCGGCGGATCCGCCGCCTGCGACGGCCAGATCCTGGTCACGGACGACATGCTGGGCCTGTTCGACTGGACGCCGAAGTTCGTGCGCGTCTACGCCGACCTGCGCGCCGAGATCGCCCGCGCCGCGGCGACATACGCCGAAGATGTGCGGGCGCGGCGCTTCCCGGGGGCGGCTGAGACATATTTCACAAAGGCGGCCGAATAGCCTCCGCCGCGTTGCCCGAGCGGCCCCTTAGGATATAGGTTCGCCGCCCAGCCCGTCGGGGGGCGTCAGTCAAGGCGCGGAGTCCTGCTTGGTCGACATTTTTGAAGAGGTCGATGAGCACCTTCGCTCCGACCGCCTTGGCGCGATCGCGCGGCGGTATCTGCCGTGGGTCGGTGCGGGGCTCGCCCTCGCGCTGGCGATCACGCTGGCCTTCTGGGCCTACTCGAGCTGGCAGCAACGCAACATCGATGCGGCGTCGCGCGCCTATGCGACCGGCGTCGATGACCTGGCCAAGAACAACATGGCGGGCGCCTACGCCAGCTTCGCAACAGCCGCCGGGAAGTCGGCGTCCGCCTATCGGGCGCTGGCGCTGATGCAGCAGGCTGGGGTGCGCTTGAAGCAGAACCGGCTCGACGATGCGGTCGCCCTGTTCGACCAGGCGGCGAAAGCGTCGTCCGACCCGGTGATCAGCGATGCGGCCCGCCTCAAATCCGCCTTGGCCGTGCTCGACACGGCGCCGTACATCGAGGTCGAGACCCGCTTGAAGCCGCTTACCGATTCCAGCCGCCCCTACCATGCGCTGGCGCGCGAAGCGCTGGCGCTCGCGAAGTTGAACGCGGGCCGGCCGCAGGATGCGCTCGCCGATTTCCGCGTGCTGGCGATCATGGCCGACGCTCCCGCCGACGTCCGCCAGCGCGCCGAGGTGGCCGCGTCGCTGATCCGCGGCGGGACCGCGGGCACGCTGCCAAAGCTCGCCAGGGACGCCATGGCGCTCCCGCCGCTTCCACCGCCGGCGGCGGCGCCAGCGCAAGCAACCCAACCGTCCCCGCAACAAGGGGCCGCCCAATGAGCCGCTCGCGCGCTTTAGGACTCGCGGCCGTTCTGATGGCGGCGCTCGCCACCAGCGGCTGCCTGCATATCAACAACCCCCTGCACAATCCGTTCAACCGCCAGAAAGTTAGCAAGTACAAAGGCTCCGGCGAGCGCATTAACGTACTTCCGGCCGACACCCTCGCCGTGTCGGACTCACTGAGAGGGCAGGACTTCTTCCTGCCGGACCCGCAGCCGGTCAGCGACTGGCCCCTGCCGGGCGGGACGCCGACGCAGTCGGTGGAGCGGCCAAGCGCCGGGGCGAACTTCACGGTCGTGTGGCGGCGCAGGTTCGGGCGGGCGACGAACCGGGATTACCACGTCACCGCGCCGCCGGTGGCGGCCAACGGCCGCATCTACGTGATGGACGCCGAAGCGGAGGTGTCGGCCTACAGCGCCGACGGCGGCGGCGAGATCTGGCGACGCAATCTTGCGGAAAAGAGCCGCAGCCAGCGGGAAGCCTTCGGCGGCGGCCTCGCCTACGCCGACGGGCGGCTCTACGTGACGTCCGGCTACCGCTTCGTGGCCGCGCTCGACGCGGCCACGGGCAAGCTCATCTGGCGCACGCCGACCGACGCGCCGGTGCACGCTGCGCCGACGGTTGCGGACGGGCGCGTGTTCGCGGAGTCGACCGACGACAATCTGCTGACCTTCGACGCGGCGACGGGTCAGCCCGGCTGGTCGCACCAGGCGCTCGAGGAGACGTCTCGCATCCTGGCGTCCACCAGCCCTGCTGTCCTGGGCGATGCGGTCGTCGCCGGGTTCGCCTCGGGCGAGCTCGTGGCGATGCAGACCGCGAACGGCAACCAACTCTGGAGCGTCGAGCTCTCGAAATCGAACCGCAACAGCGCATTGTCGGAGATCAGAGACATCTCCGGCAGGCCGGTGATCTATCACGGCGACGTCTATGCGGTGAGCCACTCGGGTCTCATGGCCGCCGTCGACATGCGCACCGGCTCGGCGCGCTGGACGCTCCCCGTCACCTCGATCACGACCCCTTGGCCGGCGGGCGATGTCGTCTACGTGTCCGACACCCAAGGCCGGATCATCTGCGCCTCGCGCGACAGCGGTCAGGTCTACTGGATCACCGACCTGAACCTGCACAAGCTGCAGAAGCAGCGGGCGATGTGGTCCGGTCCAATGCTGACCGGTCCCTACGTCGTCGTGGTGGGGAGCCTCGGCGAAGCTGTCGCCCTGAATCCGAAGACCGGCGCGGTGGAGCGCAGGCTGAAGCTCGGATCGGACGCGCTGATCAGCCCCATCGCGGTGGGTCCTGACATCTATATCGCCACGGAGAGCGCGGAGCTGATCGCCATCCGCTAAGCTGGTCGGCGCCTATGCCGCTCAAGCTCGCCATCGTCGGTCGCCCCAACGTGGGCAAGTCCACGCTCTTCAACCGGCTGGCCGGCAAGCGGCTGGCGATCGTGGACGACCGGCCGGGCGTGACCCGGGATCGCCGCCATGGGCTTGGCCGCCTCGGCGACCTCGGGCTTGCGCTGATCGACACCGCCGGCTTCGAGAACCAGGACGACGAGAGCCTCTCCGCGCGCATGCAGCAGCAGATGGAGCAGGCGATCGACGAGGCCGACGTCGTCGCCCTGATGATCGACGCCCGCGAAGGGGTCACGCCGCTGGACCGGACTTTCGTCGAGCTGCTCAGGCGCAAAGACAAGCCCGTCGTCGTGCTGGCCAACAAGGCGGAGGGCCGCGCCGGCGACGCCGGCGTAAACGAGGCGTTCGAGCTTGGCCTGGGCGAGCCGATCGCGATATCGGCCGAGCACGGCGAGGGTCTGGCAGAGCTCTACGACGCGCTCGCGACCTTTGCGCCCGACAGCGACGACGCCGAAGACGCCGACTCGCCTGAGCGACCGCTGGGCATCGCGGTCATCGGGCGTCCGAACGCGGGCAAGTCGACTCTGGTGAACCGCCTGATCGATGAGGATCGGCTGCTGACCGGGCCAGAGGCGGGGATCACCCGCGACGCGATCCGGGTCGACTGGACGAGTGGCGGACGCCGCTTCCGGCTGGTGGACACCGCGGGCATCCGCCGCAAAGCCCTGGTGCACGAGCGGCTGGAGCAGCTCTCCGTCCAGGATGCGTTGCGGGCGATCCAGCTGGCCGAAGTCGTGCTTCTGGTCATGGACGCCACGCATCCCTTCGAGGTGCAGGACCTGCAGCTCGCCGACCTGGTCGAGCGGGAAGGGCGCGCGCTGGTGTTCGTGCTTGCCAAGTGGGATTTGGTCGAGGATGCGCCGGGGCGGCTGAAGGCGTTCAGCGACGCTGCCGAACAGCATCTTCCGCAACTGCGCGGCGCCCCGATCGTCGCCCTTTCGGCCGAGACCGGCTACGGCGTCCAACGGCTGATCCCGGCCGTGCTCAAGCTGCACGGCGACTGGTCGACAAAGGTCAAGACCAGGGATCTGAACGACTGGCTGCACATCGCGCTCGAGCGCCATCCGCCGCCGGCCGTGAAGGGTCGTCGGGTCAAGCCGCGCTACATGGCGCAAACCAAGTCGCGGCCGCCGACCTTCGTGTTGCTGGCCTCGGCCGGCGACCAGTTGCCAGAGAGCTATCGGCGCTATCTGATCAACAGCCTGCGCGAGAGCTTCGACCTGTCGGGCACACCCATCCGGTTGATCGTGCGCCGGAGCAAGAACCCCTACGTAGATGGCGATTCACCCCGTGCGCGGGCGAGGCCCAAGTTCAGGCGGACGCGCGGGCGCGCTTCCACTCGCTGAACCGCGCGACGCTGGTCGGGAGTCCGAGCTCGGCCTGAGCGAGCTCGACCAGCATGGGACCGATTTCGCTGGGGTCAGTCAGGCTCTCGGGATCCTCGCCCGGAAACGCCTCCGCCCGCATGCGTGTGCGCAGGGTCCCTGGATCGAGCAGCACGGCGCGCACCGAGGTATTCTCGATCTCGTCGGCCCAGGAACGCACCAGCGCCTCGAGCCCAGCCTTGGTCGCTGCGTAAGCTCCCCAGAACGCCAACGGGCGCGCGGCGACATCGCAGGTGAAGAAGATCGCCCGCGCGGCGTCCGACTGCCGGAGCAATGGCTCCAGCGAACGGATCAACCGGTACGCCGCTGTCAGGTTGATGCCGAGCAGTTGATCGAAACGCGGCGGGTCGATGTGCGCGACTGGGATCAAGCCCCCCAGAGCCGCCGCGGCATGCACCAGGATGTCGAGCTTGCCGTGCCGCTGATGGATTGCGAGCCCCAGCTGGTCGATTCCTTCGCCTTTCGAAAGGTCCATGGGCGCAAGCGTCGCCCGTGCGCCGGTTTCGGGGCGAATGAGGTCGTCCAGTTCCTCGAGCGCTCCCTGCGTCCGCGCGACAGCGATGATGTGCGCTCCGGCGCCCGCCAGCGCGAGCGCTGCCGCCCGACCGACGCCTCGTGAAGCGCCGGTCACCAGCGCGACGCGGCCGGCCAACGGACGTTGAAGCTCGCTCACGCGGGGCCTTGCGTTTCCTAGATGGGCGCGGCTTCGGCGCTCACGCGTCGACCAGGAAGGACAGCTGCCGCTCGACGGGCTCGTTCAGGCCCTCTATCCGCTCGCGGTCGAGCAGGCGCGTGGGGTAGTCGCCGGTGAAATAGTGGTCGGTGAACTGCGGCCGCTCGGGATCGCGCGGCCCCGCGCCCATCGCCCAATAGAGACCGTCGACGCTCAGGAAGGCCAGGCTGTCGACCTCGAGAAAGCGTGTCATCTCCTCCAGCGACCGCGTGGCCGCCAAAAGCTTGTCGCGCTCCGGCATGTCGATTCCGTAGAAGTCGGGAAACCTGATCGGCGGCGAGGCGGAGCGCCAATGCACCTCCTTCGCGCCGGCCGCCCGCACCATCCGCACGAGCTTGACCGAGGTGGTGCCTCGCACGATCGAGTCGTCGACAAGGACGACGCGCTTGCCCTCGAGCACCGGCCGGTTCGGGTTGTACTTCCGCCCGACGCCGATCTCGCGGATCCCCTGCGTCGGCTGGATGAACGTGCGTCCGACGTGGTGATTGCGGATGATGCCCATCTCGTAGGGCAAGCCCGTCGCCTGCGCGAAGCCGATCGCCGCCGGGACGCTAGAGTCGGGCACCGGCACCACCACGTCCGCGGCGATCTTCGACTCCTGGGCCAGCCGCTCGCCCATGCGCTTGCGCACCTCGTAGACCGAGTGGCCGTTCACGATGGAGTCGGGCATCGCGAAGTAGACGTACTCGAAGACGCATGGCCGCGCGCGCGCGGCCGGGAATGGGCGGAAGCTCTCGATTCCATCCTCCGAGATGACGACGATCTCGCCGTGCTCGACATCGCGCACGAAGCGGGCGCCCGTCATGTCCAGCGCGCGCGTCTCGGACGCGAGCACCGGGTGGCCGTCGAGATCGCCGAGCACGAGCGGCCGGATCCCGAGCGGGTCCCGCACGCCGATGAGCTTCTTGTTGGTCAGCGCCACCAGGGCGTAGCCGCCCTCGATCTGCCTCAGGGCGTCGATCAGGCGGTCGACCATCTTGGCTTTGCGCGACTGCGCGATGAGATGGAGGATCACTTCGGAGTCCGAGGTGGACTGGAAGATCGCCCCCTCTGACACCAGCCGTTCCCGCAGCGCCAGGAAGTTGGTCAGGTTGCCATTGTGCGCGAGCGCGACGCCGCCGGCTTCCAGGTCGGCGAACATCGGCTGAACGTTGCGAACGACGCTCGCGCCCGTGGTCGAGTAGCGCGTGTGGCCGATGGCCCGCGCGCCCGGAAGGCGCTGGACGACGTCTCCGTCGCCGAACGCGTCAGACACATGCCCGAGGTGTTTCTCGTAGTGGAAGCGCTGCCCGTCGAAGGTGGCGATCCCGCAGGCCTCTTCGCCCCGGTGCTGCAGCGCCAGGAGGCCCACCGCGGTGACCGCGGCGGCGTCCGGCACGCCAAAGGCGCCATAGACGCCGCACTCCAGGCGCAGTCGATCTTCATCCAACTCGATGGAAGGGACCCGCTTCACCGCGATTTGCCCGACCCCTCGTCGATTCCCCGACCGACGCGCCTATCATAACCGCTTTGTCCCGATTGTTCGCTATCGGAGCTTTGCGCGCCCGACTGCACCGCTCGGGAGAGGACGGGGGTGAGCTTGCCAGCGAGCGCCGACCCCTTGGGCGCCAAGGCGACCAGGGCGTCCGCGCTGGTACGCGCCAGCGGATAGAGGCGGGCCTCAGCGATCCAGGGAGGAGCGCCGGTGGCCGGAAGCGCGAGGTTGAAACCCAGGAAGAACAAGCCGAGCACGACCAATCCACGGAGAAGACCAAAGCCGGCGCCGACGATGCGGTCCAGGACGCCCAGCGCACGGATGTTGTGCAAGCCGCGCATCATGCCGGCGGTCAACACCCGGATCACAATATAGGACGCCAGGAACACCACGACGAGCGCTGCGGCTGTCGCAGCCCACTGCGCGTGGACGACGGTGCGCGCGATGGGCGCCGTATACCTCAGCGCGATAAGGGCGACGGCGACCGCAGCGACAAAGGAAACCACCGTCGCGACCTCGCGAAGGGCGCCGCGGATGAAGCCCACGAGGGTGGAGACGCCCAGGATGAGGAGCGCGATGAGATCGAACGGCGTCACGCCCAGTCGTCCTCTCCGATCCGCCTCACCGCCTCGGCAAGCCGCGAGACGCCGGTGACGACGACGCCGGCGCCTTCGGCCGACGCGGGTGCGAGCGCCCGCCGGAAGCCCAGCTTGGCGGCCTCCTTCAGGCGGATGTCGGTGCGGCCAACCATGCGCACCTCGCCCGAGAGGCTGACCTCGCCGAAGACGACGCAGTCCTGCGGCAGGGCGACGTCCAGGGCCGACGAGACGAGCGCGGCGGCGGCGGCGAGGTCGGCCGCGGGCTCGTTGATGCGCAGTCCGCCAGCGACGTTGAGATAGACGTCGCGCCCGGCGAAGCCGACGCCACAGCGCGCCTCGAGCACCGCCATCAGCATGGCGAGGCGCCCCTGGTCCCAGCCGACGACCGCGCGCCTCGGCGTGCCGTACGTCGAGGGGGCGACCAGCGCCTGGAACTCGACCAGCACCGGCCTCGAGCCCTCGACGCCCGCGAACACTGCGGCGCCGGCCGCGCGTTCGCCGCCCTCGTTCAGGAACAGGGCGGAGGGGTTCTTCACCTCGCGCAAGCCCGCGTCGCTCATCTCGAAGACGCCGATTTCGTCAACCGCGCCGAAGCGGTTCTTCCCGGCCCGCAAGACCCGAAATGGATAGCCGCGCTCGCCCTCCAGGCTGAGCACCGCGTCGACCATGTGCTCGACGACCTTTGGGCCGGCAATCTGTCCGTCCTTGGTGACGTGGCCGACCAGGAGGATCGCGACGCCTCGGGTTTTGGCGAGCCGCACGAGCTCGCCCACCGCCGCGCGCACCTGGGTGACGGAGCCGGGGCCGGCCTCGTGCATGTCGCTCCAGAGAGTCTGGATCGAGTCGACCACGACCAGGTCGAACCGCTCGCGCTTCAACCCGTCGGCGATGTCGCGGACCGCCGTCTCGGCGGCGAGCCTGACCCCCGAGTCCGCGAAGCCCATGCGCGCCGCACGCGCGCGCACCTGCTCGACCGCTTCCTCGCCCGAGATGTAGGCGCAAGCCGCGCCGCCCCGCGCCGCCTGGGCGGCGACCTGCAGCAAGAGGGTCGATTTTCCCACGCCCGGATCGCCCCCGATGAGGACGGCAGCCCCCCGCGCAACCCCGCCGCCGCAGACGCGGTCAAACTCCGCAACGCCGGTCGCGACCCTGGCCGGCTCTACGCTCGCGCCATCGAGCGCTTCGAACGCCAGCCCACGCGCCTTGGTCGGCTTCGTGGGCGCGAGCGCGCCCGGCGGGCGCCCCTGCAGCTCCTCGACCACGGTGTTCCAAGCCGCGCACGCTGGACACTGGCCGGCCCATTTCGACTGGACCGCACCGCAGGCCTGGCAGACGTAGACCGCGCCATCGCGCGCCATGCCCTCTGTTCCTAGCGCATGCCGAGACCGGCAGTCTGCGGCGAGTCGAGGCGGCAAGCTCACAAGCTCGTCAAAAGAAGAGCGTTACGGGTCTGCTCCAACGGGGTTATGCTCGCCGCCAGGGGAGAGACATTCCGGGGAGTCTACCGCTTATGAGCGACACCAATCCGGCGCCTGCGCCGGTCGCTGCGCCGTCATCTGAGTCGATTATCGCACGCGTCCAAGGGATCCTGCTTCACCCGAACGCCGAGTGGGACAAGATCGAACCCGAGGCGGCCTCAGTTCAAGGCCTCTACGCCGGCTACGCGGCGATCCTGGCGGCCATACCGGCGATCGCACAGATCATCGGCGGCCTCTGGCCCATCTGCGTGCTCGGCGTGTGCGTGCATCGAAACCTGATCGCCGTCGCGGTCGGCGCGATCATCTTCTACATCCTCAGCCTGATCGGCGTGTTCGTGATCGCCCTCATCATCGATGAGCTGGCGCCGAGTTTCGGCGGCGCGAAGAACCGCATCCAGGCGCTCAAGCTGGTGATCTATTCCTGGACCGCCTTCTGGCTGGCCGGGATCTTCGCAGTGGTGCCGCTCCTGGGCATTCTCAGCCTGTTGGGCCTCTACAGCCTCTATCTGCTCTACCTCGGCGTTCCGAAGATGATGAAGGCGCCGCAGGACAAGGCGCTGGGCTACACGGCCGTCAGCATCGTTCTCGGCGTCATCGTCTACTTCGTGGTGGCGGCGGTCGCGGGGGCGGTGGTGGCCAGCGCCGCGATCTTCGGCGGAACGACGATCGGCGCGGTGACCGCGCCGGCGACGGTCAGCGGGACCGTGCATGTCGGCAACGCCTCGGTCGACCTCGCGCAGCTGAGCCGCGCGGCCCAGCAAGCCGAAGCGGCCGGCAAGGCGATGCAGGCGCAAGCCAACGGCCAGCCGGCACCGGCCGGGACCGTGCAGGCGCTACCCGCCGATGCGCTCAAAGCCATGCTTCCGGCGGCGCTGCCGTCGGGCTTCGCACGCACGGAGGTCGAGGCGACCAGCGCCGGCGCCGCCGGGGTCGGCGGGGCGAACGCCCAGGGCACCTACACGCGCGGCGACGGGCGCATCACGCTCGAGGTGACCGACATGGCCGCGATGGGAGCGCTCGCCTCGATGGCGAGCGCCTTCAACGTGCAGTCCGACAAGGAGACCGCGACCGGCTACGAGAAGGTCTCCAGCGTAAACGGGCGCATGACCGACGAAGAGTTCGACCGCCAGGCGCGTTCGGGCAAGTACTCGGTGCTGGTCGGCAACCGCTTCGTCGTCGAGGCGAACGGCTCCGACATCGACATCAACGACCTGAAGGCGGCGGTGCAGGCGATCGATCTCAATCGGCTGCAAAGCCTGGGGCATGCCTGACCCTCAGCGCACCTCGTAGCGCCCTTCGCGCGCGAGGTCGGAGAACTTGGTAAGGTCGTCGTTGTAGTGCATGCGAACGACCCCGATGGGGCCGTGCCGCTGCTTGCCGATGATGACCTCGGCCAGGTGGGCGACCTTGTCCATCTCCTCCTGCCAGGTCAGGTGCTCAGGCGTACCTTCGCGCGGCTCCGAGCGGCTGAGATAGTAGCTCTCGCGGAAAACGAACATCACGACGTCGGCGTCCTGTTCGATCGAGCCGGACTCCCTGAGGTCGGAGAGCTGGGGCCGTTTGTCGTCGCGCTGCTCGACCTGACGCGACAGCTGCGCGCAGGCCACGACCGGCACAGCGAGCTCCTTCGCCAGGGCTTTCAAGCCCTGGGTGATCTGAGTCACCTCCAGCACGCGGTTGTCGACGCGGCTTGATTCGCCGGTGGTGACCAGCTGCAGATAGTCGACGACGACAAGGTCCAGGCCGACCTGGCGCTTCAGCCTGCGGGCGCGGGCGGCGAGCCGCCCCATCGACAGGCCGCCAGTGTCGTCGATGTAGAGCGGCGCGCCCTGGATATCGAGCGCCGCGTCGCGCACCCGCCCGAACTCGGACGCGTCGATCTCCCCCTTGCGGAGACGGTCGGACGGGACGCCGGAGACCTCGGCGACGAGGCGCATCG
Organism: Caulobacteraceae bacterium; assembly: GCA_035295705.1. GTDB lineage: Bacteria > Pseudomonadota > Alphaproteobacteria > Caulobacterales > Caulobacteraceae > Poindextera. Next base: position 13,317 of record DATGIN010000023.1, on the reverse strand, counting down.
CCAGCTGCTCGGCCGACATCTCCAGCGAGAAGAAGGCGACGATGCCGCCATTGACGGTCCTGCGCGAGCCGTCCGGCTGAGGCTCCCACTGGTAACTGCGCGCCACGTGGTAACCGATGTTCAGCGCCAGCGACGACTTTCCCATCGAAGGGCGTCCGGCGATGATCAGCAGATCCGACTTGTGCAAGCCGCCGAGCTTCTGATCGAGGTCGCTCAGGCCCGTCGAGAGGCCGGCGAGGCCGCCGTCGCGGTTGAACGCCTCGGCCGCCATGTCGACCGCGCCGCGGAGCGCGTCGGACAGCGGAGTGAGACCGCTCGTTACTCCGCCGGTCTCGGCGAGGTCATACAGCTGCTGCTCGGCCGCCTCGATCTGCTCACGCGCGCTCAGCTCAGCGTCGCCGCGCCCCGCTTCGGACGCGATGTCCCCGCCGATGCGGATCAGGTCGCGGCGCAGCGCCAGGTCATAGATCGCTCGCCCGTAGTCGGCGGCGTTGGCCGCGGGCGGGGCCCGGTCGACCAGGTCGGCCAGATAGCGGACGCCGCCCAATTCCTCGAACGCCGGATCGTTCTTGAACCGGTCGACCAGCATGATCGGCTCGGCGAGTTGGCCTTTGCGCACGTGCTCTTCGATGATGGCGTAGAGACGGGCGTGGAAAGGCTCGTAGAAGTGCCTCGCCTGCAGCTGGTCGCCCAGCCGCTCGAACGCTGCATTGTCGAAGAGGAGCGCGCCCAACAGGGCCTGCTCGGCCTCGATGTTGCGCGGCGTGTGCGCCAGGGCCTCGTCTTCGTCGGCGCTGCGCAGGTCGAGGGCGGGGACGAAGGCCATCGCGGCTTAACCATAGTCTCAGGGCTGGCCGCCGCCACCGCGACGGGCCGTCGCCCACAGCAAAATTGTTTTCGTGGATAACTGAGGCGGCGTTTCGCCTCAGGCGTCCTCGTCCGCCGGCGCCTGGGTGAAGCTGCCCGCGCCGCCCTCGAGCAGATTGGCCTGCGCCTCGGCATCCAGCCGGGCCTCTTCCTCGAACTGGCTGGCGATGACGTTTTCGCCGCGCGCCTGCCGTTCCGCCTCGTCGGCGCTGCGCGCGATGTTGACGGCGACCGTGACGGTGACCTCGGGGTGCAGGCGCAGCTTGACCTCGTGCACGCCCAGCATCTTGAGCGGCTTGTCGAGGATCACCATCGAACGGTCCACGCGGCCGCCCTCGGCGTTCACCGCGTCGGCGACGTCGCGCCCGGACACCGATCCGTAAAGATGGCCGCTCTCGCCGGCCTGGCGGATGAGCACGTATTGCGATCCGTCGAGCTTATCGCCCGACTTGGCCGCGGCGCTGCGCGCCTTTTCGTTGCGGGCTTCGATGTCGGCGCGCTGGCCTTCGAACACCTTGAGATTGTCGTCGGTGGCGCGCAACGCCTTCTGCTTCGGCAGCAGGAAGTTGCGGGCGAACCCGTCGCGCACGGTCACCACGTCGCCGAGCCCGCCCAGGCGCTCCACGCGCTCGAGGAGGATGACTTTCATGAACGGCGGCTCCTACTTCACGACATGCGGCAGGAGCGCCAGGAAACGCGCCCGCTTGATCGCCCGCGCCAGCTCGCGCTGCTTCTTGTTGGACACGGCGGTGATCCGAGACGGGACGATCTTGCCGCGCTCGGAGATGTAGCGCTGCAGGAGCTTGACGTCCTTGTAGTCGATCTTCGGGGCGTTGGCGCCCGAAAACGGGCACACCTTGCGGCGCCGGAAGAAGGGGCGACGGGCCGGACCCGCGGACGGGGCGGCGGCGGCGGCTTCGATGACGGTTTCGTCGGTCATTGGCGGATGTCCTTGCGCTCGCGTTACGCCGGCGCGTCTTCGAAGTCGCGCCGCTCGCGCTCACCGCGATCGCGGTCGCGCCGGGCGAGGACCGGTGAAAGCTCGAGATCGAGCTCCTCGACGCGAACGGTCAAGAAGCGCAGCACGTCCTCGTTGATGGACAGCTGCCGCTCCATCTCCTTGACCGCCGTGGCCGGCGCGTCGATCGCAAGCAGGGAGTAGTGGCCCTTGCGGTTCTTCTTGATGCGGAATTGAAGGTTGCGAAGGCCCCAATATTCGATCTTGGCGATATGCCCGCCTTGGGATTCGATGAGGGTCTTCAGCTCCTCGTTCAACGCTTCGGCTTGTTGCGGCGACACATCTTGCCGCGCGATCACCACGTGCTCGTAGAACGCCATCTTGTCCTTCTTCCGCTTGAAGGGCGGGCCGGCGGCGCGCGCGTGCCGGCGGAAGATCCGGCCATGCGAACGATGGATCCCGGATGCGGCCGGGTGGGCCGCGGGGGACCGCCTTCCCAGGAAGGGCGGGCAGATAGGCGGAATTCCGCTTCAAGGCAAGCGCCTGGACGCCGACAGATTGTGCGCACCGCGCGCGATCCTTAACTGAAGTGGCCAGGAGGCTTGTCGTGGCGTCTGTGTTTGACGGTTTCGAGGTCGAGGAGCGCTATCGCCCCGACGCCAGCGCTTACGCGTTCGATCTCGAGCGCGTGCTCTCTTCGGTCGTCGTGCTCGAGGCGCACATCCCTGAGGACGCCTATTCCGCGCAGACGCTCGGCGCCGAGCGCGCCGGCAACGCCATCGTCATCGGGGCTGACGGCCTCTTGCTCACCATCGGTTACCTGATCACCGAAGCCGACGATGTCGTTCTCACGACCAACGACGGCCGCCGTATTCCGGCGCACCCGCTGGGGACGGACCAGGCAACCGGGTTCGGCCTGGTCTACGCGCTGGAGCCGCTCGGGCTGCCAGCCTTGCCCCTCGGAGATTCCCGCAAGCTCCGCGACGGCGCTCGGCTGATCTCGGTCGGCGGTGGCGGTCGCGCCCACGCGCTGGCTTCACGCCTCGTCGCTCGCGAGGCGTTCGCCGGCTATTGGGAATACCACCTGGATGAAGCCCTGTTTGTTGCGCCGGGCCACCCGCACTGGCAGGGAGCGGCGCTGATCGGCGCCGCCGGCGAGGTCGTCGGCGTCGGCTCGCTGGGTATGGAACAGTTGGATCGCGATGGCGCCGCCAAGCCCATCAACATGTTCGTGCCGGCCGAACTCCTGCCGCCGATCCTCGACGGACTCGCCAAAGGCGGCCAGTCGACGCCGCCGCGGCCGTGGCTGGGAGCCCTTTGGGCCGAGGTCCAGGGCCATATCGTCGTCGCCGGAGTAACGCCCGGCGGGCCGTCGTCACGGGCTGAGCTGCGGCGCGGCGACATCATCCACCGCATCGGCGGCCACCCCGTAGACGATCTCAGCGACTTCTATAAGCGCCTGTGGGCGCTCGGTCCGCCGGGTGTCCTGGTGCCGCTCACGGTCCAGCGGGAAGACGATGTCTTCGACATGGAGATCCGCTCCGGCGACCGCCTCTCGCGTCAGCGCAAGCGGACCATGAACTAGGCGTTTCCGCTCACGGAGAGACCCGGCTCAGCCGCCAACGGCGATAGCGCAGCAAGCTTTGCGCGAAGAAGCTCGGCGTGCGCGCTTCTCCGAAGTCGACGATGAGACGCCTCAGAGCCGGCTCGGCCACGCGCGTAGCCGCCTCCTGGTACCGGAACCAGCGCAGCTGGCGCTGCCCCTGCTCCTTCCAGGCGGGCGCCGTATCCTCGACCAGAAACGGGAAGGCGATCACCTGGATGGCGCGGGCAGTCTCAGCATCCTTGCCCATCTTCATGTAGCGGTACGAGCCGAGCGGCTGAGGCTCGACGCGGCCTATCAACCCGGCTTCCTCGGCCGCCTCCGCCGCCGCAGCCTCCGGCGGGGCCAGGCCGCCGATCGGCCAGCCCTTTGGGATCACCCAGCGACGGCTTCGCCTGGAGGTGATCAGCAGAATGCGGATGCGGCCGCCTTCGACCCGGTAGGGCAGGGCCGCGTACTGGATGCCGACGCTCTTGGCCGCCTTCATGAGAAGAGGCGCCCCGTCAGCAGATAAAACGCGGTCGCGATCAGGCCGGCCATGGGCATGGTCACGATCCAGGCGATCACGATGCGGCGCGCAACGCCCCAGCGGACGGCGGATGTCCGCCGGGCTGCGCCGACGCCGACGATCGCGCCGGTGATCGTGTGGGTGGTCGAGACCGGCACGCCGACGTAGGTGGCCGTGAAAAGGGTAATCGCCCCGCCCGTCTCAGCGCAGAACCCCTGTACGGGCGTCAGGCGCGTGATCCTGGAGCCCATCGTCCGCACGATCCGCCACCCGCCGATGAAGGTGCCGGCCGCCATCGCCGTCTGGCAGGCGAGCACCACCCAGAAAGGAACGTGGAAGACGGCGCCGCCGATCCTATGGGCGTACAGCAGCGCGGCGATGATCCCCATCGTCTTCTGCGCATCGTTGCCGCCGTGGCCGAGCGAGTAGAGCGAGGCGGAGACGAACTGCAGCGAGCGGAAGATCCGATCCACCGCCGCCGGTCGCGAGCGCACGAACAGCCACGAGACGATCAGCACAAGCACCAGCGCCAGGATGAAGCCGAAGGCGGGCGAAACGACGACGCCCGCTGCGGTCTTTCCGACGCCGGCCCATACGATCGCCTTCAGCCCCGCCTTCGTCAGGCCGGCGCCCACGAGGCCGCCAACCAGCGCGTGCGATGATGAGGAGGGGATGCCGAAGAGCCAGGTGATGATATCCCAGGCGATGGCCCCTGCGAGGGCGGCGAAGATCAGGCGGTCGCTGACCAGGTCGACCGAGACTATGCCGGCGCCCATCGTGTTGGCGACATGCAGACCGAACACCAGAAAGGCGACGAAGTTGAACAGCGCCGCCCAGGCGACGGCCCAGACCGGCTTCAACACGCGCGTCGAGACGATCGTCGCGATGGAGTTCGCCGCATCGTGCAGGCCGTTGATGTAGTCGAAGGCGAGCGCGGTCGCGACCAGGAGCCAGAGCGTCACGGTCGCGCCCGGCATCCTACAGATGCTCGATAAGGATGCTGCTGATCGCGTTCGCGACGTCCTCCAGCCGGTCGACCACCTTCTCCAGGTGGTCGAAGATGTCAGCGCCGACGATGTAGGCCATGGGATTGTTCTGGTTCGCCTGGAACAGGGCTTTCATGCCCGCGTCATACACATCGTCGGATCGACTCTCGATGCGCGTCACCGCCTCGGTGATAGCGTTGAGCCGGGCGGCGTTGCGCCGCATGTCGCGCAAGAGCTCGGTCCCCTCGAGCGTCAGGTAGGCGGCCTGGATCGCCAGATCGCCCAGCTCGCGCATCTCTGGCCGGAACTCGGAAACCTCGAAAAGGGTGATCGACTTGGCTGTCTTCTGCATCTGGTCGATGGCGTCATCGAGCGCGGTGATCAGTTCGCGGATGTCGCCGCGGTCGAACGGCGTAATGAACGTGCGGCGGATCGCGAGGATGACTTCGCGCGTCACCGCGTCCGCTGCTTCCTCGTGGCGGACGATCGCCTCGCATGCAGCGGGCACCGCCGCGCCGCCGTTCAGAAGGTCGCGCAGGGCCTCGGCCCCGGCGAGGACCAGCCTGGCATGCGCGACGAACCGGTCGAAGAAACGCTCCTCGCGCGGCAATAGGGCCTGGAACCACTGCAATGGTGCTTGCCTCCCTGTCGGACCCTGCCCTGAGTCGGCCCTGGCCGCCCGTTCACGCCAACTCGGGCGCGGGCGTGGACGTGGCCGGTGCGTCAGAGGCCTCGACAGCGGAAACGCCAACCGATCAAAAGAGGATCATTGAAGACGACGGTCGAGTGGAAGGCACATGAGCGCGTACGAGGGGTTGAAGGTTCTCGACCTCAGCCAGGGCCGCGCCGGCCCATTGGCGGGGATGCTGCTGGCCGACTTCGGGGCGGAGGTGCTGAAGATCGAGCCGGCGGCCGGTGATCGCGCGCGCAAGACGCCAGGCTACCTCGCCTGGAACCGCGGCAAGCGCCGGATCACGCTGGACCTGGATCAGGCGCACGGGCGCTCCGAGCTTGAGCAGCTGTTGGCCGCTGCCGATGTCGCGATCGTCGACTTCAGCCCCGAGCGCATGCGGACGTGCGGCCTCGCCGATGCGCACGAGAGGCACGAGCGGCTCGTCCTTTTGTGGACGCCCCCTTACGGGACTGTGGGCGCCTGGAGCGAGCTCGAGGAACATCACGCGGCGCTGCAGGCGCTTACCGGCGCCGGCTACCGGCAGTCGGCCTACGAGGACCGGCCGGTCTATCTCGTGATGCCGCTGCTGCATTACCTGCAAGGGACGCTCGCGGCGGCGGCGGCTGGCGCGGCGCTCTATCAGCGGTATCGGACCGGGCTCGGCCAGGCGGTGACGGTGAGCGGACTGGACGCGGTCGCCATGGTCGGCGGCTCCTCGGGCGTGGTCGCGCCGGCAACGCATCAACCGCTCGGGGCGTCGCCGTCCTACCGCCTCTACCAGTGCGGCGATGGCCAGTTCCTCTTCCTGGCGACGCTGTTCCGCTACTTCTTCGACCGGGCGGTCGCTGCGATGGGCGTCGAGGGCATCGAGCTGATCGACGGCGCGTTCGGGCCAACGACGCCGGCCCTGATGGAGGCCAAGTTCCGCGAACGCCCCAGGGACGAGTGGCTGGCGATCTTGCATGCCGCCGACGTGCCGGCCGCGCCCGTCGGCCTGCGCGAGGATTGGCTGAGGCACGAGATCCTCGCCAACAACGACATGCGGCTGGTGTTCGAGGATCCGTCTCGCGGCCCCGTCGAGATGCCGGGCGCGCCGGTCAAGCTCTCGAAGACGCCGGCGGCCGTTCGCGGCCTCGTGCAGGAGGCGCAACCCGACGAAGTCGCTGCGTTCAAGCGAAAGCGCGACGCGGCAGGGCGCGCACCGGAAGAGCCGCCCGCGGCGGCCGACGGACCGTTGGCTGGCGTGCGCGTGCTCGATCTGGGCACGGTGATCGCAGGCGCCTATGCGAGCGGCATTCTGGCGAACTTCGGCGCCGAGGTGGTCAAGGTCGAAGGGCCCGAAGGCGACCCGTGGCGCGCCTACGAGATCGGGTTTCCCGCCTACAATCGGGGCAAGCGCGGCCTGGTGGTCGACCTGAAGCAGCCTGATGGGCGGGATCTCTTTCTCGATCTCGCCGCTCACGCCGACGTCGTCGTCGACAACTATCGGCTGGGCACCCGCGAGCGCCTGGGCATCGGGCATATGGCCGTCACCGAGCGAAACCCGCGACTGGTCTCATGTTCGATCACGACCTACGGCTCGAAGGGAGAGGAAACCAGGCGTCCGGGCTTTGACCCGCTGTTGCAGGCCTGGAGCGGGATGATGGCGGCGCAGGGCGGCGATGGCGAGGAGCCGGTCTTCCATACCATCGCGGTCAACGACTTCGCTTCCGCCGCGATGGGCGCCTTCGGCGTGATTGCAGCGCTCAACGCGCGCGAACGGACGGGGGAGGGGCAGGTGATGCAGACCAGCCTTGCCGCGCAAAGCGCCATCTTCCAGAGCGGCGAGCTGACCACCTGGCCGGGCGCGCCGCAGGCTCCGAAAGGCTCGCGCGACTGCCTCGGCGTCTCGGCGCTGGACCGGTTCTACGCAGCCTCCGATGGCTGGCTGCTGATCGCCTGTCGCAGCCCCGAAGAGGCGGCCGCGCTGGCCGGAGTGCTCGATGCGCCGGAATGGGCCCGCGCGTTCGACATGCTGGCCGAGCCGCGCGACGGTGCGCTCGCCGAAGCGATCGCCGCGAAGCTTGCCGGCTGGAAGGGCACAGCCGCCGTCGCCGCACTCGTCGCAGCTGGCGTGCGGGCCGCGCCCGTCGTGCCGCGCGGAGGGCAGGCGACCGATCCTTGGCTGGCGGAGAACGGCTTTATGGACTCGCTTGTCGAGACTCCCGACGGTCCGGTGCGGAGCAGCAACTACGCCAGCTTCTCTCGCTCCGAGGCGGGCTACCGCCGCCCGGAGCCGGGCCTGGGCGAGCACAGCTTCGAGGTTGCCGCTGACTGGGGGATCGATCCCGAGCGGATCGCTCGCCTCGGCGCCGAAGGGGTCATCATGCGCCTCTGCTAGTCCGCAAGCGTCGGGGCCGATTCAGGCGGGCATGTCGGCCTCGGCGTCCACCCGGCGAACGGCCTCGGTCAGACTGATGTTCTCGCGGCGCCGGAGCACGCCGATCGCGTCCATGCGCCTGCCGGCGGCGATCAGGTCGCGGACGGGGTCGCTCTCGGGCGGTTGCGGCCGCCCGGCAAAGACCATCTGGACGAGACTCGAGCGCATGGCTTCGTAGCGCTGGGGCCCCTGTTCGTAGGCTGCGCTGAGTGGGGTCACGTTCCCGCCCGCCACCAGGCTCAACCGGCACATGACCGCGCCGTCGGTGTTGAACACCCGCGAGTCGATCCGAATGTCCTCGATGTCCGCGAAGTTCACCTGCTTGACCGACCGGCGGAATCCGCCAAGCCGCCGGATGCGGCACGTCTCGGTCGCAGCGTCGAACGTAACGTCGGTGGCCTGCAGAAACACAAGTCCGAAGATGACCATGACCGGAACCGACCAGAAGGCGGCCGCCGGTCCATGCTTGACCGCTGCACCGACGCCAACGAACGCCGCTGCCGCGAAGCAGACGCCGCTGATCCACCAGGTCCGGTCGCGCAGCCGCAGTTGCGACGGCGAGTTCTCGATGATGCGCACGCGATCCCTCCCGTCTTGACGCCGCAGTGTGTTGCACACCGTGGTTGAGTAACCGTTCAAGTGCAGCCGCTTTGGTTGAGCTTGCTGGCGTCGTGACCGTCTTGATGACGCGTGTTCGGCCTGCCACAGCTTGCGGAAGGACCTAGGGAGGCATCGATGATGCGTTTTTGTCTAAACGGGGTCGCGGTTGTGGCGCTGGCCGCATCGTTTGCGGCGCTTGCCGGCCAAGCGAAGGCGCAGGACTTCGGTGGGCGCTGGCGGACCAACCAGGGCGATCTCCGCATGCACCAGGACGGCGGTCACGTGGAGGGCGACTACAGCCTGAACGACGGCCAGCTCGAGGGTCACACGGAGGGGGATCGCCTCGAAGGGGTCTGGTGGCAGTCCACCTCGATGCGTCGCTGCCCCGATGAGCGTCGTGGCAGCTACTACTGGGGCCGCTTCCGCTTCCACCTGAACGAGGAAGGCAACGCCTTCCGTGGCCGCTGGTCGTACTGCGACGTCGAGCCCGGCGAGGGCGTCATCGGCGGGGAGTGGACCGGCGAGCGCGAGCGCCGTCGGTACTGACCCGCGAGCGACCGACCGGCGCCTGGCGAGAGTGGCGGCCCTATTCCGGGTGTTTCGCGCGCCAGTCCTTCAGCGCGTCCAGCGTCAGTTCGACATGCTTCGAAGGATCGAGGTTGGAGTAGACGAAGATCACCTTGTCGTCGGGCGCGATGACGTAGGAGGTGCGGCTCGAATGGCCGGGAAACATCGCAAGCGTCGAGTCGTAGCGTTTGGCGATCGAAAGGTCGGCGTCGGCGGCGACGGGAAACTTGGAGCGGCACTCGCTGGTCGAGAACTCCACAAGGCGGTCGGTGTTGCCGGCCGTCACGCCGATGACGGTCGCGCCCAGCTTCTTATAGTCCTCGCTGGCGGCGGCGAAGTCGTGCGCCTCGATCGTGCACCCGGTCGTGAACGCTGCGGGGAAGAAGTAGAGGACGACGGGCCCCTTCTTGAGCGCCGCCGCAAGCGTGAAGCTGAACGACTTGCCGCCTTGCGAGGCCGGCGCGGTGAAGTTGGGGGCGGCCGCGCCGACCGGCAGCGCGGCCAGCGCAGGGGTGGCCGCCAGCGCCGTAAGCGCAGCGAACAGGAACAGGCTCTTCTTCATCGCATGCCTCCGCAAGACAACCGCAGGTCTCTATCCGCCAAGAGGCGAACCCGCGCAATCGGCGTTTCGGCGCGCCGCCTTGCCGCCGCTCAGCCTTTCCCCTAACCCTCGCCGCCTGATTTCCGCCGCCAGGTCTTGCGCATGACTCTCGCTTTTGTCTTTCCCGGCCAGGGCAGCCAAGCCGTCGGCATGGGCGCCGATCTCGCCGACGCGTTCGCGCCGGCCCGCGAGGTGTTCGAGGAGGTCGATGACGCGCTCGGCCAGGCGCTCTCGAAACTCATGCGCGAGGGGCCGATCGAGACCCTCACTCTGACCGAGAACGCCCAGCCGGCGCTCATGGCCGTATCGATGGCGGTGATGCGGGTTCTGGAGCGGGATTTCGCGGCGCCGGTTTCGAAGGCGGCTTTCGTCGCCGGTCACTCGTTGGGCGAATACTCGGCGCTTGCCGCCGCCGGCGCGATCGGCCTTTCCGATACGGCCAGGCTGCTCAAGCTGCGCGGACGGGCGATGCAGCGAGCGGTGCCCGTCGGCGAAGGCGCAATGGCGTCGCTGATAGGGCCGAAGACGGACGTCGCGCTGGCCGAGGCGGCGGCTGCGGAGGGCGCGGCGGCCGGCATCTGTGTGGTGGCCAACGACAACAACGCCGGCAACGTCGTCATTTCCGGCGCCAAGCCGGCCGTCGATGCGGCGATCGAGGCGGCCAAGGCGCTTGGCGCCCGCGCGATTCCCCTGAACGTCTCGGCCCCCTTCCACTGTCCTTTGATGCAGCCGGCCGCGGACGAAATGGCCGAGGCGCTCGCGGAGATCATCATTGTCCAGCCGCTGGCGCCCGTGGTCGCCAACGTGACGGCGCGCCCGGTGATCGAGCCGGAGACCATCCGTCGCCTTCTGGTCGAGCAGATCACCGCCCGCGTCCGCTGGCGGGAGAGCGTCGAGTGGATGGCCGGCGAAGGAGGCGTCACCCGCTTTGCCGAAGCCGGCGCCGGCAAGGTGCTGACCGGTATCATCAAGCGCATCGCGCCAGACGCGGACGGGATTGGGTTGAACAGCCCAGCCGACCTCGAAGCCTTCGCGAAATCGATCTAGGGGCCGGCGCTGATGTTCGACCTTTCCGGCAGGACCGCTCTGGTGACCGGCGCTTCAGGCGGCATCGGCGGCGCAATCGCGCGCGCCTTGCACGGCCGCGGCGCCAGCATCGTGGCCTCCGGCACCCGGCGTGACGCGCTCGAGGCGTTGTGCGGCGAACTCGGCGAGCGCGCCGCGGCGCTTACCTGCGACCTCAATGACACTGCAGCGGTCGAAGCGCTGGTTGGCGAAGCCGAGGCGCTGGGCGCCCCGGTCGACATCCTGGTGGCGAACGCCGGCGTCACCCGCGACAACATCGTCGTGCGCATGAAGGACGAGGAATGGGGGACCGTCCTCAGGGTCAACCTCGAGGCTTACTTCCGGCTCGCGCGGGCGGCGATGCGCGGGATGATGCGGCGTCGCTACGGCCGCGTCATCGGGATCACGTCCGTCGTGGGGGTGATGGGCAACGCTGGCCAGGCCAACTACGCGGCCTCGAAGGCGGGCATGATCGGCTTCACGAAGTCGTTGGCGCAGGAGATGGCGCCCCGCGGGGTGACCGTGAACTGTATCGCGCCGGGCATGATCGAGAGTCCGATGACCGACGCCCTGAACGAGCAGCAAAAGGCCGCGATCCTGGCCCGCATTCCCGCTGGCCACCTGGGGGCCGGCGCCGACGTGGGCGCAGCGTGCGTATACCTTGCCTCGGACGAAGCGGCCTACGTCACCGGACAGACGCTGCATGTAAACGGCGGCATGGCCATGATTTAGCGGCGCTGCGGGCCGCTAGTCTGGCCAGGAGGAACGTGCTAGCGGACTAGTCGACAGAGCCCGCGTTTTCGGCATAAGGCTCCAGACACAAGGGTTTGTTCGGGTGCGGCGGTTCGCCGACCGCTTCCTAAGACAAATTAGACAAGGGGTTACAAGCGTATGTCCGATACACTCGAACGCGTGCGCAAGATCGTGATCGAGCATCTGGACGCCGATCCGGAGAAGGTCACCGAGAAGGCCTCGTTCATCGACGACCTCGGCGCGGATAGCCTCGACAACGTCGAACTGGTGATGGCCTTCGAGGAAGAGTTCGACATCGAAATCCCGGATGACGCGGCCGAGCACATCCAGACGGTTGGCGACGCGGTGAAGTTCATCGACGAGCGCTTGGCCGCCTGATCGCCTGCGGCGCTGATTTACCCTGAAAAGCCGTCGCGTCGCGTGCAAGAGCCCGGCCGACGGCTTAATGCTACCTAGGTCGAATCTCGCAAGGACAACCGATGCGCCGCGTCGTCATCACCGGTCTGGGCATGGTCACGCCTCTCGGCTGGGGCGTCGCCACGACCTGGCCGGCGCTGCTGGCGGGAAAGTCCGGCGCCGGGCGCATTACGACTTTCGACACAACCGACTACGCCTGTCAGATCGCCTGCGAGGTGCCGCGGGTGAGCGGGCGCGGACACGGTGCGGCCGGCATGGCGGGCGCGTTCGACCCGGACCAGATCCTGTCGCCCAAGGACCAGCGCCGCGTCGACGATTTTGTGCTCTATGCGATCGCCGCCGCCGACGAGGCGCTGGCGGACGCTGACTGGAAGCCGGAAGCCGAAACCGACCGGGAGCGCACCGGCGTCATCATCGGCTCAGGAATCGGCGGCCTGACGACGATCGAAGAGACCGCCATCGAGCTGCGCGAGAAGGGTCCGAGGCGCGTCAGTCCCTTCTTCATTCCTTCGTCGCTGATCAACCTCGCCTCCGGGCAGGTTTCCATCCGGCACGGACTGAAGGGACCAAACCATGCGGTCGTGACCGCGTGTGCGACTGGCGCGCATGCCGTCGGAGACGCCGTGCGCCTGATTCAGTTCGGCGACGCGGAGGTGATGCTCGCGGGCGGCGCGGAGGCCGCCGTATGCCCGCTAGGCATCGCCGGCTTCATCGCCTGCCGGGCGATGGCTACCAACTTCAACGACGCACCGGAAAGAGCCTCGAGGCCCTACGACAAGGACCGCGATGGCTTCGTCATGGGCGAGGGGGCCGCAGCTCTTGTGCTCGAGGAGTATGAGCACGCCAAGGCGCGCGGGGCCAAGATCTATGCCGAGGTTGTGGGCTACGGATTGGCGGGCGACGCCTTCCACATCACGTCCCCGCCGCCCGACGGCGAGGGCGGCTTCCGCGCCATGCAGGCGGCGATCGGCCACGCGGGCATCGATCCTTCCGACATCGACTACATCAACGCCCACGGCACCTCGACGCCGGTGGGCGACGAGATCGAATTGGGCGCCGTCGAGCGGCTGCTCGGCCAGGCGGCGGGCAAGGCGGCGATGTCGTCGACCAAGTCGTCCATCGGACATCTGCTCGGCGCGGCCGGCGCCGTGGAGGCCGCGTTCACGGCGCTGGCCATCCGCGACCAGATCGCGCCGCCGACCATCAACCTGGACAACCCCTCGGTTGAGACGCCGCTCGATCTCGTACCGCACAAAGCCAAGCCGATGGCCATCGACGTGGCGCTCTCCAATAGCTTCGG
>DATGIN010000022.1:0-3712 GCA_035295705.1 Caulobacteraceae bacterium | reverse complement strand
TCGCCTTGCAATCGATGGCTGTATCACCGTCCGTAGGGATCGGTGTCCCCGCCCAGAAGATCCGGCGGCGCCAACGGACATGGCACCTGATCTTGGCGCTGTTGCTGATCGCCTGCGCGGGAGGCATCGGCGGCATCTGGTGGTTTCGGTCGAATAGCACGCTTTCCTACAAGACGGTGCCGGTTGATCGTGGCGCGGTGGTCCGGACCGTATCGGCGACTGGAACGGTCAACCCGGTCCTGACCGTGACAGTGGGGTCGTACGTCTCCGGTGTCATCAAGGAGGTGCTCTGCGACTACAACACTGCGGTCAAGCAGGGTCAGGTATGTGCACGCATCGATCCGCGCCCCTTCCAGACCGTTCTTGACCAGGCCAAGGCCAATCTCGATGTCGCCAAGGCTCAGCTCCAGAAGGATCAGGCTAACCTGACTTATGCGAGCCTTAGCTATGATCGGAATGCCGACCTCGCGAAGCGCGGTACCGTTACCCAGGATATCGCGGACAACGCGAAGAACACCCTCGACCAGGCGCAAGCCCAAGTCGTCCTGGACGAGGCCGTGATCGAGCAGCGCCAGGCCGAGCTCGCCGCTACCCAGGTCAATATCGACTACACGCAGATCCTGTCTCCCGTCGACGGTACGGTCGTGTCGTAAGCGTCCGGCGAAGCCCGCCTTCCGATGACGGTGTCGCGGTGTCACCCTCGCGTGCATGAGCAACGAAGCGGGTGAAGCGGGCGAGGTGTCCACTTACGTGTTGGTGGACACAAAGGTGGCAGCTGTTGGTCATGGTTATGATGTCGTTCGCCGCCGGCCCTACGCTTGGCGGCGGCGGTCTCCGGCAGCGGCGGCCGACGAGGCGCAGTTGGTGTTGGCGCTCGTGGAGGGTGGCGGTGGCCTATGCCGCCGCGGCGGTCGGGTCGCGTGCGGCGGCCCAGTTCCAGGGCAGCAGCTCGGCGACGCGCTTGGCCGGATGAGTGGCAAGCCTTTTGAGGACGTCGGTGAGCCAGGCGGCCGGGTCGATGCGGTTGAGCTTGGCGGTCTCGGTCAGGGTGTAGATGGCGGCGGCCCGCTCGCCGCCATCGTCGGAGCCAGCGAACAGCCAGTTCTTGCGACCAAGGACAAGGCCGCGGATCGCCCGCTCGGCCGCGTTGTTGTCGATCTCGAGGCGGCCATCGTCGCGATAGCGGGTGAGCTGTGTCCATCGGCTCAAGCCGTAGCGGATGGCGCCGGCGAGCTCGCTCTTGCCGGAGATGCGCCTGAGGCTCGCCTCCATCCAGGCCTTGAGCTCGTCGAGGAGCGGTCCGGCCCGGCGCTGGCGGATGACGCGACGGAGGTCGGGCGGCAGGCCGCGGGCCTCCTCCTCGATGGCGTAGAGGGCGCCGATCCGGTTGAGCGCGGCAAGCGCCAGTGGCGAGGCGTCGCCCTTGTGGATGTCGAAGAACTTGCGCCGGACATGGGCGAAGCAGGCGACCTCGCTGACCGAGCCGGACCGGTAGAGCTCGCCGAAGCCGGCATAGCCGTCGGCCTGCAGGATGCCGCGGAAGCCGGCAAGGTGCTCGCGTGGACGGATGCCCTTGCGGTCGGGGCTGTAGCAATAGAACACCGCCGGCGGTGCCGCGCCGGCAAAGGGCCGGTCGTCACGGACATAGGCCCACAGCCGCCCGGTCGCCGTCTTGCCGGTGCCTGGCGCCAGCACCGGGACCGTCGTGTCGTCGCCGTGGATCTTGTCGCCGGCAAGCACATGGGCGGCGACCGCCGCGATGAGCGGCCTGAGCTCGAAGGCGGCGCGGCCGACCCAGCCGGCAAGCGTCGAGCGCGCCAGAGCCACGCCGTCACGGGCATAGATCTCGGCCTGCCGGTAGAGCGGCAGGTGATCGCAATATTTGCTGATCAGCACGTGGCTGAGCAGGCCGGGGCCGGGGCGGCCGCGCTCGATCGGGAGCGCCGGGGTCGGTGCCTGGCTGATCGCCTCGCACGACCGGCACGACACCTTCGGGCGGACATGCTCGACGATCCTGAAGTGGCCCGGCACGTATTCGAGCACCTCGCTCTTGTCCTCGCCGAAGGCATGCACGGCGCCGCCGCAGTGCGGGCAGGCGGTGGCCGCCGGATGCACCACCGTCTCACGCGGCAGATGGCTAGGCAGCGGACGACGGGCCGGCCTTCGCCTGGCGTCCGCCGAGGGCGTGCCAGTGGGCTCGGCGGCGGCTTCGCTGCCACCGGCCGCTTCGGCGGGATCGGCTGCGGGCGCCGGCGGCTCGGCTACGGTCTCAGCACTTGCCTCGATCTCCTCGATCGCCAGCTCCAGCTGCGCCACCTCGCGCGCGAGCTTCTCCGATGACTGGCCGAACTGCGTCCGGCGCAGCTTCGCGAGCTGCATCCTCAGCTTCTCGAGCTCCAGGGTCTTGAGCTTCAGCGCTTCATAGGCGAGGTCGCGCTCGGCGCTGCGCTCGCGGGCGACCGCCCGGAGGCTGATCACCAGCGCACGCAGGGCGCCGGCATCATCCGGAAGGGCAGCAGCTTCATCAAGCATGTCAAATACTTGCCGTGATTCGCCGGCGCCCGGCCAGGGGCTCGCCGCGAGTCATGGTGTCGCACCTCGCCGGTCGGCTCAGGCGCCGCTATCAGCCGGCAAGCTCCGGCCGGAAGGTACGCGCCGGATGCCGCCAGTCGATGCCTTCCAAAAGCATCGCAAGCTGCGCCGGCGTCAGATGTGCCACCCCCTCGCTCAGCCGCGGCCACACGAAGCGGCCGCGCTCCAGCCGCTTGGCGAACAGGCAGAGACCGTCGCCCGACCACCACAGGACCTTGATCAGGTCGCCGCGGCGGCCGCGGAAGACGAAGACATGGCCGCTGAAGGGATCGCGCTTGAGCGTCGCCTGCACCGCCATCGCCAGGCCGTCAAAGCCCTTGCGCATGTCGGTCGCGCCGGCACAGAGCCAGACCCGCGTGTCCCCAGGCAGCCCGATCACTTCAGCCGCTCCAGCACTTGGCTCAATGCCGCGGCGTCGACCGACCCGCTCACCCGCACTCGCGCTCCGCTCACCAGCTCGATCTCGATCATGCCGGCCGATGCCACCGTACCCGCTGCCGGCCAAGCCGATGATGGGGGCGGCGGTTGCACGGGAACCAGTCGTATCTCGTGAGCGGTGGCAGCCGCTTCGTATTGCTGGCGCCACTTGAAGACCTGGTTGGCGTTGACGTCGTGCCGGCGGGCCACCACCGATACCGAGGCGCCCGCCACCCGCGTCTCGGCTACAATCTGCCGCTTCAGCGCCTCGGGCCAGCGCTTGCGCTGCCGCACCGCTGGCTCATCCCTGGTGCCCACCAGATAAGTGGACACATCGCCCGCCTCGCTCGCTTCATCGCTCATGCACGCGAGGGTGACACCGCGCACACATCATCGAAAGGCGGCCTTCGCCGGACGCTTACGTCGTGTCTCGCAACATCACGATAGGGCAGACCGTCGCGTCGAGCTTTCAGACTCCCACCCTCTTTCTGATCGCTCAAGACTTGAAGCAGATGGAAGTGGACACCAATGCGAGCGAGAGCGACATCGGTGGCATCCGGGAAGGGGCCAAGGCACTGTTCACCGTCAATGCCTATCCCTCACGGAATTTCGCAGGTGTCGTCACCCAGGTGAGGGTGGCCCCGCAGACGGTCCAGAATGTCGTCACCTACGATATCGTCGTCGCGGTGCACAATGACGACAT
>DATGIN010000021.1:0-6281 GCA_035295705.1 Caulobacteraceae bacterium | reverse complement strand
GGTCTTCGTAGGCCTTTCCCTCGTATTCGCCGCGGAAGCGGATCGCGTGGCCGACCCTCCAGTCGCTCTCGACGTCCGAGCCCATGAAGAAGGTCTTGAGCTTCGCCGGCGTGGTCAGGGCGCGCCAGACCGCCTCGGCGGGCGCGTTGATGGTCTTCGAAACTTGCGCGACTGGCTCGCTCATGCGCTCCTCCTGCTCGTCGCCGACCGCGAGGAAACGCGGAACCGGCGCCGACGATCCGGCTAAATCGTCGGGAAGGGGGTTTGGGGGCGCGAGCAGCGGCAAGGAGGTCGCCGTGGCGACGGTCCGGGCCGTACATCGTCGGCGACGTCGATGCGGCGATCACCTTCCATGTCGGTAGCTCGGCTCCGCCCTGACGCGTGGGGATGGTCAGACGATGCCCGCCTGGCCTGTCGCGACGGGCTTGCGCTCCTGGGCCTTGCGCGCCCGCCACTCGCTCGCGCGGTACGTGGCGATCGGGTCGATGGCGCCGCCGAGCTCGTAGCGGGCTCTGGCGAGGATCGGGGTCACGTCGGTGTCGTAGGCGCGCCTCAGCGTGTTGAAGCCCATGATGACGTCGTTGGCGCGTTGGTGCTCCGCCAGCGCATCGCGGTCGACGACCAGCGCCCGCGCGTGTGCGGCCGCGACGGCTGCGGCGCTGTTCAGCAGGCTCTCGATCGGGTCGGTCACGTTGTGCGACTGGTCGAGCATGTAGGCGGGACGGAAGCCCTCGGGATCGCGCCGCTCGGCTTCGACCAGCTCGTTGAACACCAGGAAAAGCTGGTGCGGGTTGATCGAGCCGGAATCGAGGTCGTCATCGCCGTACTTCGAGTCGTTGAAGTGGAAGCCGCCAAGCTTTCCAAAGCGCGCCAGGCGGGCGACGATCTGCTCGATGTTCACGTTCGGCGCGTGGTGGCCGAGGTCGACCAGGCACTGCGCCTTCGCACCCAGCTGCTGGGCGCAAAGCAGGCTGGTCCCCCAGTCGGACACGACCGTCGAATAGAAGGCCGGCTCGTAGAGCTTGTGCTCGATGAACATGCGCCAGCGCTCGGGCAGGGCGGCGTAGATGCGCGCCATCGAGTCGAGATAGCGGTCGAGCGCTCCGGCGAGGTCCGATTGGCCCGGGAAGTTGGATCCGTCCGCGATCCACACCGTGATCGCCTCGGCGCCCAGTTGCTCGCCGGTCGCGATGCATTCGATGTTGTGCTCGACCGCCTGGTCGCGGACGGCGGGGTCGGCGGCGGTGAGTGAGCCGTACTTGTACGAGTGCGGCTGGCCGGGCTGGTCCTGGAAGGTGTTCGAGTTGACCGCGTCGAAGCCGAGGCCAAGCGACCTGGCCTTTTCCTTCAGCGCCGCCACGTCGTCGACCCGGTCCCAGGGGAAGTGGGTGGAGACGGTCGGGGTGTTGCGCCCGAGCGCCTGCACGACCGCGCAGTCCTCCAGCTTCTCGAAGATGTTGGTGGGCTCGCCGGGAATCGGGAACTTCGCGAAGCGGGTGCCGCCGACGCCGACGCCCCAGCTTGGGATGGCAACGCCAAAGCGCTTCAGCGCATCTTTTACGCCATCAATCGCGACGCCGCGGCGGTCGAGGGCGCGGCCGAGGCTCTCGTACTCGTCGTCGAGCGCATCCAGTCTGATTGCGTTCTCGCGCTCGATCAGCTCCGGCGGCATCACCGCGTCTGGCATGGCAAAGTCCTGGCCGTTCACCTGCTTTTGGGCGCGCGACGCTAGCCGTGGGGATGGTCGGAAACAATCAGAATGGCTTAAGTTCGATCACACGGATCGGAGAACAGACGCGCGTGGGTGAGGCGGTCGCCGTGCTCGACGTGGGCAAGACCCACACAAAGCTGACGCTCGTCGACTACGACGGCGGAGTGGTCGCCAGCCGCGCGCGGGCCAATGCGGCGCCGCTTCGAGACGGCCGCCGCGTGCTGGACGCCGAGCGGATCGAGACCTGGGTCATCGGCGCGCTGAAGGGCTTGGCCGAGGCCGCGGACATCGTCGCGATCGCGCCGGTCGGGCACGGCGCGGCGGCGGCGCTGGTCGCCGACGACCGGCTCGCGGCGCCGGTCATGGACTACGAGGCGCCGCCCCCGGACGAGGTGTCCGCCGCGTATGACGCCGAGCGCGACCCGTTCGAGCTCACCGGGTCGCCGCGACTGCCGCTCGGGCTCAATCTCGGCCAACAGCTCTATTGGCAGGAGCAGCTCTACCCCAACGTCTGGCCGGCCCGTAGCCAGGCGCTGCTCTGGCCGCAGTACTGGGCTTGGCGACTCTCCGGCGAACGCGCCAGCGAGGTCTCCAGCCTGGGCTGCCACACCGACCTCTGGCGGGCGGTGGGCGGCGGGTACTCGCCGCTGGCCGAGCGGCGGGGCTGGGCCGAGCGCCTGGCGCCGATCAAACCTGCCCACGACGTGCTCGGAGCGGTGAGACCGGCGCTCGCGGCGGAGATCGGCCTGAAGCCTTACTGCAACGTGGTTTGCGGCCTGCACGACAGCAACGCATCGCTGTGCGCCACGCGCGCGTTAGCCGAAGTCGAGGGCCGTCCGTTCACGCTCGTCTCCACCGGCACGTGGTTTGTGAGCTTTCAGTCCGGCGGCGAACCGACGGCCCTCGACCCCGACCGCGACACGCTGGCCAACGTCGACATCGGCGGCCGGCCGGTCGCCTCCGCCCGCTTCATGGGCGGCCGGGAGTACGAGGAGATCCTCGGCGAGGGCCTTGGGGCGCGGGCCAGCCTCGAAGGCGCCGCTCGCATCGTCGAGGCCGGCGTCCGCACCCGCCCGGCCTTCGCGCCCGGCGGCCCTTTTGCGGGCCGCGCCGGCGTCATCCTCGGCGCGCCTGGGACGATAACCAAGCGCGCCTCGCTCGCATCATTGCACCTGGCGCTGATGTGCGACGTCGAGATCGACCTGATCGGCGGGCAGGGGCCGGTCGTCATCGAGGGCCGCTTCGCCGGCGACCCTGTCTTCCCGGCGGCGCTTGCCACGCTGCGGCGCGACCGAAAGGTCTACGCGGTTGCGGGCGGCGGCGACGCCGTCGCGGTTGGCGCAGCGCGGCTCGTGTGGCCGCACCTCCGCCCCCAGACCCCGCTGGCCCGGATCGAGCCCGCCCCTTTCGACCTTGCCGCCTACGCCCGCGCCTGGCGCGAGGACGCGAACGCCAAACCCGTCCCAACAAGAGCCTAGAAGCACCCATGCCCTACCCCACCGCATCGGCGGAGCAGATCGCCTTCTTCCGCGAGCACGGCTGGATCGTCGTCAAGGGCGCGATCCCCAAGGCGCAACTCGACGAGCTCGAGGCGCGCTGCGAGAAGCTGCTGAACGAAAAGGAGCGTTTCGCCAAGGACTGGGCGTGGGACGAGAACGAGCCGCTCGACAAGCGATCGTTCCGCATCGTCCAATCGTCGCCCTCCTTCGTCTGGCGCGAGATCAGGGAGCAGCCCTATCGCAAGTGGCTGGTCGCCTTCGGCTCGGCGCTGCTCGGGAAGGAGGTCGAGTTCTGGTACGACCAGTTCCTGGCCAAGCCCCCGGAGAAGAGCGTGCCCACGTACTGGCACCAGGACGAAGCCTACTGGGGGCGCAATCTCGACGAGAAGGGGATCACCGGCTGGATCCCTTTGCTGGACGTCGACGCCACGAACGGATGCATGCATTTCATCGACCGCGGCCACAGGCTGGGCGTCCTTCCGCACCACGCGGTCGCCGGGGTGCAGAGCGACCTGATCACCTGCGAGGTCGACGAGTCGAACATGGTCGTCTGCCCGATCAGCCGCGGCGACGTCACCTTCCACCACTCGAAGACGCCGCACATGACCACCGCCAACATGAGCAACGGCTGGCGCAAGGCCGTCTCCAACCACATGCAAACGCCCGACGCCGGCGGCGAGGGCGACCACTATCCCTGGAAAACCACGGTGCGCCAGGGGCTGGATGCGGCGCTGAGAGCCAAGGCCAAAGCCGACAACTAACGAGCGCCAAAGAGGGGGGCGAAAGACGCAGATGACCGAGTTCAACGGCCTGGGGCTCAACCTGGGCAACCTCTCGCGACTGAGCCGCGCGCAGACCCGCTCGATCAGCCCCGAGAACTTCACGGGCGAGAAGGGCAAGGGCGGGATGTCGACCGACGGCCCGGCCGCCAACGCGGCGCGCGGTTTGGGTCAAGGGTGGAAGGTCTCGCCCTACATCATCATCCAGCCGGGCGACACCTTCACTCTGGCCGACATCGAAGGCTCGGGCGCCATCCAGCAGATCTGGATGACGCTGGCGCGCGGGAAGTGGCGGCACACCATCCTGCGCGCCTACTGGGACGGCCAGGAACAGCCTTCGATCGAATGCCCGGCCGGCGACTTCTTCGCCTGCGGCTGGGAGCGCTTCGCCCAGGTCACCTCGCTCGCGGTGTGCGTGAACCCGGGCCGCGCGTTCAACTGCTATTGGGAGATGCCGTTCCGCACGCGCGCGCGCTTTACGATGCAGAACCTCTCGGACGAGGAGATCTACGTCTATTACCAGATCAACTACGCCCTGACCGAGGTTCCGGACGACGTAGCCTACTTCCACGCTCAGTTCCGGCGCACAAATCCGCTGCCCTACAGGGAGGTCTACACCATCCTCGAGGGCGTCAGGGGACGCGGCCACTACGTCGGGACCTACATGGCCTGGGGCGTGAACAACGCCGGCTGGTGGGGCGAGGGCGAAATCAAGTTCTACATGGACGGCGATAGCGCGTTCCCGACCATCTGCGGCACCGGCACGGAGGACTACTTCTGCGGCGCCTACAACTTCGACGTGGGATCCATCGCGCGCGATCCGGCGACGCCGCCGGGGTACGTGGAGTTCACGGGGCCCTACGCCGGCCTCCCTCAAGTGATCCGGCCCGACGGGCTCTACGTGTCACAGCAGCGCTTCGGCATGTACCGATGGCACATCACCGACCCGGTGCGGTTCGAGGAGGATCTCAGGGTGACGATCCAGGCGCTCGGCTGGCGCACGCATCGCGACCGTCAGTACCTGCCGTTGCAGGACGACATCGCCTCGGTCGCCTACTGGTACCAGACGCTGCCGACGGCGCCCTACCCCGCGTTGCCGGACCGAGACTACCTGGAGGTGATCTGATGCGCACGCTTGCCCTCGCGTCGATCGCGTTCGCTCTCGCCTGGCCCTGCGCCGCGTCCGCGGCCCCGGACGCTTTCGCCCGCAGCCTCGACCGCCCGGCGGCGACCAAGGTGGTGCAGTCGAAGGCGGCGGGTCAGGTCACCTGCACCTACTACGCCGACCTGATGGTGCGGGAGACGGGCACGGACTCGCCCGACCCCGACGATGCGATGCTTGTCCCGCTCGCCAGGGGCTCGGTGCGGCCGGCCTGCGCCGCGGGCGCCCTGCCCGGCGGGATTGCGGTGAAGACCGAAGGCTATGGGCTCGAGGGGCGCCGAGGCGGGTTCCTCGTCTGGGATGCGACCGATCCGAACGGCGCGATGCCGTTCATGGTCATGAACCCGGGCGGCAAGGTGATGTTCCAGGACGGGCTCTCGCCCACCTTGGGCCTCAGCCGCGCGGCGAGCCTGCAGGGCGGTTCCCTTCGGCTGACGTACACGCGAGGCTTCAACGCCAACTGCTCGCTCGCCCAGAGGGCCGAAACCTGCTGGGCGAGCCTGGTCGCCGCTGGCGACGTGCCGAAGACGATGCCTTCGCTGAAAACGACGCCGGCAAGCTGCGCGGCCGCATATCGGAAGACGCCGAAGGGCGACCCAAGCGTCGTCACCTACAAGGTCGATGTGACGCTCACGCCGGCTGGCAAGGCAACCGTCCTGCCGATCGGCGCCGTCGGCTGCCAGCCGCAACCGTAGAGACGAGGTTCGCGGCATGGCTGAAGACGAAGTCGCGATGCGCCTGATCCGGTCCGATGACGCGCCGCCGACCAACCCGGGAAGCGAGGCGTTCGAGTTTGGCCTGCAGGACGCCAAGGGAAAGATCGTCCCCGGCGCCCGCGACGCTGAGGGCCGCTTCGTCTTCGACTTTGTGCTCGGGGTGAAAGCCGGACGCGATCCGGACCGGCCGAGCTTTACTGGTCCCTTCGCCGGCGGGCCGGCCGACGACCGCTTCGTCTACCTGTCCTGGCGATCGAAGCCGCGCGGGGTGTGGATCAACCGCGTGAAGGCCAGCCTCGCCGAGATCGACTGGCCGCTGGTGCGTGAGGCGCAGAGCTCCGGCCGACGCATCAGCGCCGACCTCACCGGGCGCATGCCGCACGCCGGGCGAAAGCCGGTGGGGTGGCGCCTTGA
>DATGIN010000020.1:0-12962 GCA_035295705.1 Caulobacteraceae bacterium | reverse complement strand
CCCTGCGCCACCCACTCGGCGAGGTCGCGGCGGAAGGCGGCCTGCATGTCGGCGTGGCTGGAGACGATGAAGCCTTCGAGGCGGAGCTGCTTGCCGACGGCCAGCATCAGCCCGCGGACGCCCTCTCCGAGGTCGGTGGCGTTGTAGCCCGAGATCATCCCACAGAGGGCGAAGCGGGCGAACGGCCGCGCGGCGATCAGGGCCGCTTCCAGATGCTTGCCGCCGACGTTCTCGAAGTAGACGTCGATGCCGTCGGGCGCTGCGCGCATCAGGGCTGCGGTAAGATCCGGCTCGGCCTTGTAGTCGATCGCATGGTCGACGCCGATCTCCTTCAGGTAGGCCACCTTCTGCGACCCGCCCGCCGAGCCGATCACCGTGTGGCCTTTCAGCTTGGCGATCTGGCAGACGACCTGGCCGACCGCGCCGGCGGCGGCGGACACGAAGACGACATCACCCTCCTTCAGCGCCGCGATCTTCAAGAGTCCGACGTAGGCCGTCAGCCCCGGCATGCCGGCGGCGCCCAGGAACGCCTGCGGCGGCAGGCCGTGCGTGTCCAGTTTCTCCAGCGTCGCGGCAGGCGCGGTGAACGCTTCCCGCCAGCCGAAGAAGCTCGACACGAGGTCGCCCGACCGCAGCCCGTCGGCGTTTGAGCTGACCACCTCGCCGACGGCGCCGCCCTGCATGGGCTGGCCCAGCTGGAACGGCGGCGTGTAGCTCTGCACGTCGTTCATCCGCCCGCGCATGTACGGGTCCACGGTCATCCAGAGGTTTCGCACCGACACCTCGCCGGCCTTCGGGTCGGGGACATCGACGGTGGCGATCTCGAACGTGTCGGGCGTCGGCAGGCCCACGGGACGCGATTTCAGGCGGACTTCGCGCGAGGTTAGGGGCATGGCCGGCTTTCGGTTTGGGGGTTGAGCGTCCGTCCTAGCGCACGGGGCCGGCCGCGTCATGCCGGTGGACAAATCGGCTGCGCCCCGACACAGAGCGCGGCATGACTTCAACCCGGCTGCGGGCGGGCGTCGTCGGCGCCGGCGTGTTCGGCGGCTACCATGCCGGCCAATACGCGCGCATCGACGGCGTGGCGCTCGCGGCGGTCTACGATCCGCATGCCGGTCGGGCCGAAGCGCTGGCGGCCAAGCACGGCGCGCGCGCGGTCGAGCGGCTGGACGAGCTCTGGGCGCTCGTCGACGTCGCAACCATCGCCTCGCCGGCGACGGCGCACTCGGATGAAGCGCTCGCTGGGCTGGACGCCGGCGTACCGCTTTACGTCGAGAAGCCCGTCGCGACGACGCTCGAAGCGGCCGACCGCATCGTTGCGCTCGCAGCCGAGAAGCGCCTGGTCTGCGCCTGTGGGTTTCTCGAGCGGGCCGGTCTTGCGGAGATGGGACTGTTCGACGCGCCGGAGCCGCCGCTCATGCTGGAGGCCGTCCGCTGCGGGGAGCCCAGCGAACGCAATCTCGATGTCTCGGTGATCATCGACCTCATGATCCACGACCTGGATCTGGCGTTGGCGCTCAGCCCGGCGCAGCCGGTCGCGGTCGAGGCCGAGGGCGCGATGACGGCGCACGACAGCTTCGACGTGGTCGAGGCGGAGGCGAACTTCGACGATGGCTTCATCGCCCGCTTTCGAGCCTCGCGGGTCGCTGCCGCCCGCGAGCGGCGTATGCGCATCGTCTACCCTTCGGGCGAGGTCAAGGTGGACTTCATCACCCACGCTTTCTCGAACACCACGCCGTTTCCGCTCGATCCGGCGTGGCACGCGACACCCTCGGGCAAGGACAAGCTGGGCGCGTCGGTCGAGCGGTTCCTGGCCGCCGCGCGCGGCGATGCTCCGCGCCCGTATGCCGACGTCGCGGACGGCGCTCGCGCACTCGACCTGGCGCTGGCGGTCGAGCAGGCAGCCTGGGGCGGTTAGAGCGCCACGGTCCCGCCTTTGCGCCTGGGCGCCGGCTCGGCTACGGATGCCGGCTTTGTTGCGCGTGAGGCCGCCATGATCCGCAGAAACGACGGCAGCTGGGACAAGTCGAAGCTGCCCAGCAGGCACGTGACCGAAGGGCCGGCCAGGGCGCCGCATCGGTCGTACTACTACGCCATGGGCTTGGGCTCGCGCGAGATCGCCCAGCCGTTCGTGGGCGTCGTCTCCTGCTGGAACGAGGGCGCGCCCTGCAACACCGCGCTGATGCGACAGGCGCACGCGGCGAGCGACGGGGTGCGGACGACCGGCGCAACCCCGCGAGAGTTCTGCACCATCACCGTCACCGACGGGATCGCCATGGGCCACGAAGGCATGAAGTCCTCGCTGGTCAGCCGCGAAGTGATCGCCGACTCCATCGAGCTCACCGTGCGCGGCCACTCGTACGATGCGCTGGTCGGCATCGCCGGCTGCGACAAGAGTCTGCCCGGCATGATGATGGCGATGCTGCGCCTGAACGTGCCGAGCGTCTTCCTTTACGGCGGCTCCATCCTTCCCGGTCGCTGGCACGGACGCGACGTGACCGTGGTCGACGTCTTCGAAGGGGTCGGCATGCACTCGGCCGGCAAGATGAGCCTAGACGAGCTTTCCGACCTCGAGCGGCACGCCTGTCCCGGCGACGGCGCCTGCGGCGGCCAGTTCACCGCCAACACCATGGCCTGCGTCTCCGAAGCGATCGGGCTGGCGCTGCCGCTGTCGGCGGCGCTGCCCGCGCCTTACGAGAGCCGCGATCAATACGCCCGGGCATCCGGCGAAGCTGTCGTGCGGCTGATCGAGCGCAATATCCGACCACGCGACATCTGCACGCGCAAAGCGTTCGAGAACGCAGCGGTCGTAGTGGCGGCCACCGGCGGGTCGACCAACGGCGGCCTGCACCTGCCGGCCATGGCCAACGAGTGCGGGGTCGACTTCACGCTGCGCGACTTCGCCGAGATCGCCAAGCGCACGCCGTACCTCGCGGATCTGAAGCCGGGCGGCCGCTACGTGGCGAAGGACATGGGCGAGGCCGGCGGCATGCCCGTGCTGCTCAAGACACTGCTGGACGGCGGATACATCCACGGCGACGTAATGACCGTGACCGGCAAGACGATGGCCGAGAACCTGGCCGACGTAACCTTTCGGACCGACCAGGAGGTCATCCGCCCGGTCTCCAACCCCCTGTCTCCCACTGGCGGGCTCGTCGGCCTCTGGGGCTCGCTCGCGCCGGAAGGGGCGATCATCAAGGTGGCGGGCCTTGCGAGCCGCAAGCATCGCGGACCGGCGCGGGTGTTCGACGGCGAGGAGGCGTGCTTCGCCGCGGTCGAGGCTGGCGACTACAAGGACGGCGAGGTGCTCGTCATCCGTTACGAGGGGCCCAAGGGCGGGCCAGGCATGCGCGAGATGCTGTCCACGACGGCGGCGCTGACCGGGCAAGGCAGGGGCGACAAGGTGGCGCTGGTGACCGACGGACGCTTCTCCGGCGGCACGCACGGCCTGTGCGTCGGCCACGTGGGCCCGGAGGCGCAGGACGGCGGCCCCATCGGGCTGGTCGAGAACGGCGACATCATCGCGATCGACGCCGACGCCGGCACGATCGAGCTGGAGGTCGATCCGATCGAACTGGAACGGCGTCTGCGCCACTGGTCGCCGCGCCAGATCGAATTCGGATCCGGCGTGCTTTGGAAATACGCGCAAGGGGTGGGGCCGGCCCATCTCGGCGCGCTCACGCACCCGGGGTTCAAGGGCGAGCGCAAGGTCTATGCCGACATCTGACGCCGAGCCGGTCGGCGCCCGACGCACACCGATCGCACGCGCGGCGGTGAGAGCGCTCATCGTGAGCCCGGACGCCGAGGTGTTGCTCCTGCGCATCCGCTCGCCGGAAGGGGTCGTGCTGTGGATTGCGCCGGGCGGCGGCATCGAGGCTGGCGAGGAAATCGCGGCCGCGCTTCGCCGCGAGCTCGACGAAGAGGTGGGTCTTGGCGCTTGCGAGATCGGCCCGCTGGTCTGGCGGCGCTGCTCGACCTTCGACTGGGGCGCGTGGCGCGTGACGCAAAGCGAGGACTACCACGTGGTGCATGCGGCGAGGTTCGAGCCCGTGATGCGCGATTTGGCCGAGGCCGAGATCACCGAAGCGTTCCGATGGTGGCCTATCGAAGCGCTGGCAGGGACCGACGAGATGGTCGTCCCGCGCACCCTCGCCCAGATCCTCGCCGGCTACCTTCGGGACGGCGCGCCGAGCGCGCCGCCGGAGGTCGAGGTCGACGTCGACTGATTAACCGGCTTGGCGCTAACCTCGCGGCATGAGCGCCGCCGATTCAGCTGTCGATGCCGCAGACGACGTTCTCGAAGGGGTGGCGTTCGACAACCTCTACACGGCCAAGATCGAGCCGGAGCTCGAGACGCTGGAGCAGCGGCGCAAGAGCGCGTTTGGATTGTTCCTGGCCATCGCGATGGTAGGCGCCATCCCGCTCGTGGGCGAGCTGCTGTTCTTTCCGAATTTCCAGCTCCTGATCATCACCGCGGTGCTGACCGGCGCGCTCGCCTACGTTCCGCTCGCCCGGGTGCAGGTCGCCTCGAAGGAGGCGATCATCAACGCCCTCTGCGCGCCGCTTGCGATCACCTACACAGAGACGAAGTTCGAGGCCCCGGCGTTTGCAACCTTCCTGTCGCTGCACCTGCTGCCGCACCCCGACGACAGCACCTTCCAGGACCTGTTCAGCGGCCGCCACGGCGAGGTCGCGTTCCAGCTCTGGCAGGCGACTTGCTCGCAAGGGTCGGGCAAGTCCCGCCACGTGGTGTTCCGCGGCCAGGTCTTCCGCATCACGACGCCGCGCAAGCTGCTCGGAACGACCGTCGTCCTGCGCGATACCGGTTGGCTCGATCGGTTCGAGTGCCCTCAAGGCCTCAAGAAGGTTGGCCTCGAGGACCCACGCTTCGAGCAGGTGTTCGAGGTGTTCGGCAGCGACCAGGTCGAGGCGCGCGAGATTCTCACCCCTACGTTCATGGAACAGCTGCTCAAGCTCGAGCAGTCGTATGCTAGCGAACGCCTGCGTTGTGGGTTCGTCGGCCCAGACCTGATGATCGCCGTCGAGGCCCCGCTGCGCTTCGGCGTCGGCAACATGTTCACGACGCTGGTCGATCGCACGCGTGTGCAGCGGATCGCCGCCGACATCGAAGCCGTCTTCAAGCTCATCGACGAATTCAACGGCGCATGAAGACGCTGGGGCTGCTGGGCGGCATGAGCTGGGAGAGCTCCGCCGTCTACTACCGCCGCCTGAACGAAGGCGTGCGCGAGCGCCTCGGGGGCCAACACTCGGCGAAACTGGTGATGTGGTCGGCCGACTTCGCGCCCATCGCCGAGATGCAGGCGAGCGGCCGGTGGGGCGAGGCGACCGCCCTGCTGTGCGACGCGGCGCGTGGGCTTCAACGGGCGGGCGCCGACGCCATCCTCATCTGCGCGAACACCATGCACCGCATGGCCGCCGAGGTGGCCGCAGCCGTGGCCGTTCCGCTGATCCACGTCGCCGACGTCACCGCGGACGCGATCCGTGCGGCGGGGGTCGAGCGCCCGCTGTTGCTCGCCACCGGCTTTGTGATGGAGCAGCCGTTCTACCGCGAGCGGTTGCGCGCGCGCGGGGTCGACACGCTCGTGCCGCCGCAAGCCGAGCGCCGCCGCCTGCACGCCATCATCTTCGACGAGTTGGTCCAGGGCCGCTTTGCAGCGGCGTCGAGGGCCGAGGTGATCGGCATGATCGACCGCGCTGTCGCCGAGCACGCGGCCGACGCCGTCATCTTCGGCTGCACCGAGATCGGGATGCTCGTGCCCGCGGAAGACCCCTCGGTCCCGGTATTCGACACCCTCGAGCTGCACGTGGCGGCCGGGCTGGCCTTCGCCCTCGGTCAGCCCAGCGGGCGGGCGCCGCCGGTGAAGTAGGGGTGCGCCCAAAGCAGAAGGCCGAACAGGGCGACCGCAACCAGCAGGCGCCACCAGATCTCGCCGAGCGCCAACGTCTGGCGGCCCTGGATAATGGCGGCGAACGGGATGTTCGAGGTCTTGGCCTCGAAGGCGCGGTAGCGGTCGCCGAGCGCTCGCCTGCGTCTGGCGTCGATGCTGAACGGCCCCGCCAGCGCTGTGACCAGAAGGCCGCCAAAGAGGATGATATCGGCCAGCCGGCCGTTAGCGATCAGGTGGGCGACCGCCCAGACCGCTACGCCCCACAGAAACGGGTGGCGCGTGATGCGGGTCATCCCGGTCGCGGCGGTAGGCTTGTCGACCTGGTTGTCGCCGCGAACGCGGGTGGGGCTGTTCGAGAGCAGCCCTGGCACGGCGAGCAGGAAGGCGATGAAGACCAGCGCGATCGCCGGATCGCGGCTCGCGCGGGTGATCCCCCAATAGCTGGCGTTCGCGGGCGACGCCCGCGCCTGCACGAAAGCGAAGATCATCCAGACCAGCGAAAGGATAGAGGCAAGCGAGAAGAGGCCGAGGTAGGGGCCTTCGCCGACGGCCGCGACGATCCGGTCGCGCACGCTGGTGCCGGAGATAAGGAAGTGGATGGCGAGAAAGACCACCACCGCGGCGATGAGCATGATCATCAGGCGCCTCCATCCCGATGCTTCGCCCGAACATGCGCTGCACGCGGCCGCATGGAAAGCCTGGGCCGCTAACGCGGCGGGGCGAGCTCGAGCGGCGGTTCGGCCAGGAGCCCCTTGGCGGCCATGTAGCCGGCCAGCGACGGGAAGGCGGCGGTCTGGATCGCCCCGTGCTGGTCATCGAGCGCCATGCGGCCGTTGACCGTTCCGCCGAGGGTACGCATCAGCGGGTTCAGCTTCACCTCGGTTGGCCTGAACTCGCGCCGGATCGCCGCATCGATCCGGTCGGCGTCGGTGGTGTCGAGGCGCGCGGCCTCGACCAGGCGAAGCAGAAAGCCGGCGCCGTTCTGATGCCGTCGCTCGAACGGATTGGCCATCAGGCTGTAGTCGGGGTTGTGCAGGGCCGCATAGGCCGGCGAGCCGAGCACCGCCAGGAGCCGCGCCTGCATCTCCGTCGTCGGGATCAAGGCGCTCGCGCGCGGCTCGACGGCCCAGGCGAAGAATGCGTCCGGCGTTTCCTGGGTGAGCACGGAACGCTCGCAGGGTGTCTTGCCGCCCCGGCCCTGCTGGAGTGCGTAGATCTCATCGTGCGGGCCAGCGTCGTCGTCGACGTGCACGAAGAGCCCGCCCTGGCTGAACAGCAGCTCCCTGGGCGTCGTGACCCGGGGCAGGTCCAGGCGAAAAACGATCGCGACCTTGGCCCCTTTGGCGGCGAGCCCACTCTCGACCGCCGTCGCGAGCGCTCGGGCGGCGGGCGCGCTCACGTGCCGTTCGGGAAGGGCGAGGCAAGCCGCATGGGCGCGCACGCCGCCGGCAAGCGCCAAAGCAAGGCTCAGCGAGAACGCGGCCAGCCGGCCGTGGCGACGGCGGGGGGTCAATTCGGATCGATCTCAACCACCACGGGAACGTGGTCGGACGGTTTGTCCCAGCCGCGCGCCGATTTGTGGATGGTGACGCCCACCAGGTGGTCTGCCGCTTGCGGAGAGAGCAGCGCGTGGTCGATGCGGATGCCGTGATTCCGCTGCCAGGCCCCGGCCTGGTAGTCCCAGAAGGTGTAGCCGCCAGCCGCGCCGTCGACCTCGGCGTAAGCGTCGGTCAGCCCAAGGTATTTGAGCGCCCGGTACGCAGCTCGCGTCTGCGGCTGGAAGAGCGCGTCGTTCGCCCACGACGCCGGATTGTCCGCGTCCTCGGGCTCCGGGATCACGTTGTAGTCGCCGGCGAGAACGAAGCGCTCCTCCAGTCCCAGGAGGTCGCGCGCGTGGCGGTTCAGGCGGTCCATCCAGGCCAGCTTGTAGGCGAAGCGGTCGGTGCCGATCGGGTTGCCGTTCGGCAGATACATCGAGGCGACCCTGACCGGCGTCGGGCCGGAAACCACCCCCTCGATATAGCGAGCGTGGTCGTCTCCGTCGTCGCCCGGCAGGCCCTTGCGCACGTCCTCGAGCGGTGTCTTCGAGAGCAGCGCGACGCCGTTGTAGCTCTTCTGCCCATGCACCACGGCGTTGTAGCCCAGCCGCTCGAACGCCTCGGCGGGGAACTTCTCGTCGACGCACTTGATCTCCTGCAGGCAGGCGACGTCGGGGTTGGCCTCGGCGAACCACTTCAGGACCGTGTCCAGCCGGGCGTTGATCGAGTTGACGTTCCAGGTCGCGATGCGCATGCCCGCCACTCTGCCCGAGCGCTGGGGCGGACGAAAGGCCAGGCGGCCCGCGCCTCCCGTGGCGGGCGCAACGGATGCCCGTTAGGGTAGGCGCCTGTGAAGTCCCTCGTGGAGTAGCGCCGATGCCGTTGTCTTCGTCCTCCAACCCCGTACTGAGCAAATGGGAAGGGCCCTACGAGGCGCCGCCCTTCGACCGGATCGAGGTCGAGCACTTCCTGCCGGCGCTGGACGAGGCGATGGCGCGGTACCGGGCGGAGCTGAAGGCGATTGCGGAGAACCCCGACGCCCCGACGCTGGCGAACACGCTCGAGGCGATGGAGCGTTCCGGCCGCGACTTCCGCCAGGCGACGGCGATGATGGGCGTCTTCATCGCCACCATGAATTCGTCCGCGATGCAGGCGGTCCAACGCGAGGCCGCGCCCAAGCTCGCGGCCTTCCGCGACGAGATCATGCACAACCGCGCCTTGTTCGAGCGGGTGCGGGCGGTGAACGACGCGCGGGAGACGGCCGGCCTGAGCGCCGAGCAACAGCGGCTGGCGTTCGTGATCAACCAACGCTTCACGCGCAACGGCGCGGCGCTTGGCGAAGATGAGAAGCGGCGGCTTGCGGAGATCAACCAACGGCTGGCGAGCCTCTATACGGCGTTCAGTCAGAACATCCTGGCCGATGAGGCGGGCGAGGCGCTCGTGCTGGAGGGCGAGGGCGACCTCGAGGGCCTGCCGATGGAAATGGTCGAGGCCGCCGCCAAGGAGGCGAAGGATCGGGGCCTTGCCGGCAAGTGGGCCATCGCCAACACGCGCTCGGCGATGGAGCCCTTCCTGACCTATTCGGCCAGGCGGGACCTGCGTGAGAAGGCGCTGGCGCTCTGGTCGAGCCGCGGCGATCGCCCTGGCGAGCACGACAATAATCCGATCATGAGCGAGATCCTGCAGCTGAGGGCCGAGAAGGCGCGGCTGCTGGGATTTGCAACCTTCGCGCACTGGGTCGCCGACGGGCAGATGGCGAAGACGCCGGATGCGGCGATGACCCTGCTGCGCCGAGTGTGGGGCCCGGCCGCCGCGCGCGCCCGCGAGGAAGTCGCGGAGATGCAGGAGATAGCCGCCGCTGAAGGCGCGAACGAGGCCATCGAGGCCTGGGACTACCGCTATTACGCCGAGAAGCTGAGGCAGGCGAAGTACGACCTCTCGGACGAGGCGGTGAAGCCCTACCTCCAACTCGGGAAGCTGTGCGAGGCGATGTTCTGGGCCGCCGGCGAGCTCTACGGACTGCGCTTTGCGAAGATCGACGGGGTTCCGGTCTATCACCCCGACGTTCAGGTGTTCGAAGTCAGCCGGGACGGTCAGCGCGTCGGGCTCTGGTACTTCGACCTCTTCGCGCGGCCGGGAAAGAACTCCGGCGCCTGGATGAGCGAGTACCGTACGCAGCAGCGCCTGGCGGGGGTGACGCCGGTCATCTCCAACAACGCGAACTTCATACCGGCCGCGCCGGGGGAGCCGGTGCTGATCTCCTGGATCGACGCGGTGACGCTGTTCCACGAGTTCGGCCACGGCCTGCACGGCCTGAACTCGAAGGTCACCTACCCGTCGCTCGCCGGCACCGCGGTGTTGCGCGATTTCGTCGAGTTGCCGAGCCAGCTGAACGAGCGCTGGCTGCCGACCCCGGAGCTGCTCGGGCGCTTCGCCGTGCACTACAAGACCGGCGCGCCGATGCCGCCCGAGCTGACCGAGAAGGTCTTGAGGGCGCAGAACTTCCGCCAGGGCTTCAACACGACCGAGTACCTCGCCTGCGCCATTCTCGATCTCGAGGCGCACCTTCGGGGCGACAAGCCGTTCGACGCCCGGACTTTCGAGAAGGAGGCTCTTAAGAGCCTCGGCATGCCGAAGGAGATCATCCTTCGTCACCGCCTCCCGCACTTCAGCCACATCTTCTCTGGCGAGGCCTATGCGGCGGGCTACTTCAACTACATCTGGGCCGACGTCTTGAGCGCGGATGCAGCCGAGGCGTTCGCGGAGGCTCCGGGCGGCTTCTACGTCAAGGCGCTGGCGGCCAAGCTGCTCGACGATGTGCTGTCGATCGGCAATACGGTCGAGCCTGGCGAGGCCTACCGTCGTTTCCGCGGCCGCGACGCCGAAACCGATGCCCTGATGCGCAGCCGCGGCTTCGACCTCGCAGCTGCGGAGGTCTGACGCAGCCGGTGGCGGGCTCGCTCGTCCGGATCGAAGACCCGGCCGATCCGCGCATCTCGGCCTACGTCAACGTGCGCGAGCGCGACCTTGTCGGGCGGGTGGGCCAATTCATCGCCGAGGGCGAGGTCGTGCTCAGGGTGCTGGTCGGCCCGAGGTCCCGCTGCCGCGTCGTCTCGCTCTTGGTCGCGGCGAACAGGCTGGAGCGGCTGGCGGACCTCACCGATGCGCTGGATGCGGCCACGCCGGTCTATGTCGCCAGTTCGGCGGTCATGGACGCCGTCGTGGGCTTCCCGATCCATCGCGGTCTGCTCGCCGTCGGCGAGCGGCCGGCTGATCCTGGCGTTGAAGGACTGCTTGGCGACCTGCCGGCCAGCGCGCTGGTGATGGGGCTGGTGGGGATCAGCAACCACGACAACATCGGCGGCTTGTTCCGCAACGCGGCCGCCTTTGGCGTCGCCGCCGTCCTGGTCGACCCGCACTGCTGCGATCCGCTCTATCGCAAAGCGATCCGCGTTTCGGTTGGCGCCGCGCTCACGGTGCCTTTCGCACGCCTCGACGAAGGTGAAGACATGCTGGCCGCGCTCAGTGAGGCGCGCTTCACGCTCTTCGCGCTCTCGCCATCCGGCATGGAGCCGCTGGCGGCCGTCCGCCGCCCGCACCGCGCCGCGATCCTGCTCGGCGCCGAAGGAGACGGGTTGCCGCAAGCGATCCTCGACCGATGCCGCACGGTCGCCATTCCCATGGCCGCGGGGTGGGATTCGCTGAACGTGGCGGCCGCCAGCGCCATCGCGCTGCACGCGCTGGCGTAGAAAACACCTCTCTTGCATCCGACGCGGACCCGCCTAAAGCTCCCGGCCCGCGCGCGGCGCGTCTGAGGGGGCCAGGGGCATGGCGACGGCGGCGGCGACGGTCCCCGAAGAAGACGCCGCCCCGCCGCGCCTGGCGCTGCTGTACGCTTCCATCGTCA
Organism: Caulobacteraceae bacterium; assembly: GCA_035295705.1. GTDB lineage: Bacteria > Pseudomonadota > Alphaproteobacteria > Caulobacterales > Caulobacteraceae > Poindextera. Next base: position 1,608 of record DATGIN010000020.1, on the reverse strand, counting down.
TTGTGGTCGGCATCTTCGCCACCACTCTGGCGCAGCCGCAGGTGCTCGCGCGCCTGCCGCTCACCAACATGCTCAAGAACGAGCTGCACGTCAGCCGGACGGCGTCCGCAAGCTTCTTCTTTCTCTGCGGATTACCGTGGTATTTCAAGCCATTCGCCGGAGTTCTTACCGACGCGTTTCCCATCTTCGGCACGCGGCGCAAGAGCTACGCTGCGATGTCGACCCTCCTCGGAGTGGCCGCCTGGGGCCTGCTGTTCGTAACACCGCACAAGTACGGTCAGCTGCTGTGGATGTGCCTCGTCATCAACGTCTTCATGATGGTCGCGAGCACCGTCGTCGGCGCCTACATGGTCGAAACCGCCCAAGGCGCGCAGTCGTCCGGGCGTTTGACCGCGCTGCGCAACTTCGTCGATCAGGTGTGCCTGCTGATCCGCGGCCCGGCCGCCGGCGTTCTGGCCTCGATCGCGTTCGGCTGGACGGCGGCCGCGTGTGGCGGCGTACTCGCCCTGTTGTTCCCCGTCGCACTGCTGCTCATGTACGAGCAGCGCCGCCGCGCCAACGCCGAGGAAATCCTCGGGCAAGCAGGCGCCCGCGTCCGAGCCGTGGTCTCGGCGAAGGGTATGTGGGCGGTCGCCGGCGTGATGGCGGTGTTCTACCTGGCGCCCGGCGTCGGCACGGCGATCTTCTACAAGCAGCAGGACGAGCTGCACATGACGCCGCTGTTCCAGGGCAGCGTCATATACGAGGTTGCGGCGGTTTGCGGAATCATCGCCGCCATTGCCTACGCCTGGCTCTGCCAGCGTGTCCGCCTGCACACGATGCTGATGAGCTCGATCGTGCTTTGCGCCGTCCTTGCCGTCGGGCTCGTGTTCTACACCTCCATTCCGCGCGCCGTAGCGCTGACCGCCCTGTCTGGGATCGTCTTCACGATGGCCGAGTTGGCCTTCATGGACCTGGCCGTTCGCTCGACGCCGAAGGGCAGTGAGGGCATGGGCTTTTCGCTGCTGATGAGCGTGCGCAACCTCTGCCTGTTCGGAACCGACGCCTTCGGCTCCAGCCTGCTCGACACTCACACGCTGACCTTCAACCAGTTGGCTCTGGCGAACGCGGCCGTGACTCTGGTCGCGGCGCCGCTCGTTCTTCTGTTGCCGCGCACCCTGGTGCGCCGTCGCGAGGCGGAGATTTATGTCGAGCCGGCGTTCCCGGCCGACGAGTTCGAGCCTAGCCCTTAGCGAAGCGCGCCATGTCGCTGGCGGTGTCGTAGCTGATCTCGGGACAGCAGATCGAGAAGATCTCGGTTCCGTGCACCGTGCCCATCACCTGCCGGCAGCGCGCCGGGACGCCGTTGGCGATCAGCAGGCGGTAGAAGTTGACGCCCTCGTCCCGCAGCGGGTCGCATTCGTTCACGCTGATGATGGTCGGCGGCAAGCCCGCGACGTCGTCGGCGCCCGCAAATCCCGGCCAGGCGAGCGGATTGCGTTTCTCCAGCTCATCGATGCCGTAGGCCATGGCGCCGCGGTTGTTGTGCAGATTGAGGAAGATGCCGTTGTTCTCGATCGAAGACGGGTTTTCCGGCAGCGGCCAGCGCCCGGCGATGTAGGGACAGAG
>DATGIN010000019.1:0-5147 GCA_035295705.1 Caulobacteraceae bacterium | reverse complement strand
CCGCCGCGAACGGGCGCACGTGGACGCCGACATGGGCGCATTCCCGTGGGAGCGCGCGAACCCGCACGGCGGCTCGCTCGCGATCGGCCATCCGTTCGCCGCCACCGGCGCCCGCATCCTGAGCCAGGCCGCCAAAGAGCTTGCCGCCCTCCCCGCCGGCTCGCGCGCGATCGTCAGCGTCTGCGCGGACGGCGGCCAGGGCACGGTGGCGCTGTTGGAGCGAGCTTGAAGAAGCCAAAGACCCCCGCCGGCGCATGGCCGGAGCTGCCGCCCGGCCCGATCTTGCGGGCCACCACCGACACGCTGCAGCTCTGGACCCAAATCCTGGGCAAGGTGACCCTGGCGCGGTCGCCGTGGATCAATCACTCGTGGCACGTGACTCTGCGGGTCTCCGCGCGCGGCCTGACGACGCCGCTGGTCCCGAACGGCGCGACGGCCTTCTCGATCGAGCTCGACTTCGTCGGGCACGAGCTCGTCATCCGCGCCACCGACGGCGGCGAGAGGCGCGTTCCCCTGCAGGCCGAGAGCGTCGCCTGGTTCTATGGCGAGCTGATGGGCGCTCTTGCCGACCTCGGCGCGCCGACCGAGATCGATATCGTGCCGAGCGAACTGCCCGACCCGGTTGTCGCTTTCCCCGACGACGTCACGCCGCGAGCCTACGACCCGGCCGTCGCGCGCGCCTACTGGCAGGCGCTGGTCCAGTGCCAGCGCGTCTTCACCCGCTTCCGTTCTTGCTTCCTGGGCAAGGTCAGCCCCATCCACCTGTTCTGGGGCGGCTTCGATCTGGCGGTCACCCGCTTCTCTGGCCGCCGTGCGCCGCTGCACCCCGGCGGCATTCCGCACCTGCCGGACTCAGTGACCCGCGAGGCCTATTCGCACGAGGTGTCCAGCGCCGGCTTCTGGCCCGGCGGCCGGGGCGTCGAGGCGCCGAGCTTCTATTCCTACGCCTACCCGACGCCGGGCGGCTTCCCGGCGGCGAAGGTCGGCCCGCCCGCTGCGGCCTTCGACACCGCGCTCGGTGAGTTCCTGTTGCCCTACGACGAAGTCCGGACCGCCGCCGACCCCGACGAAGCCCTGTTGAGCTTCCTGCAGACGACGTATGCCGCCGCAGCCGACCTCGGGCGCTGGGACCGCGCCGCGCTCGAGTGCGAGGAAGGGCGGATCGGGAGACCCCGCCAGGTCCGACGAAGCTAGCAAGCGCCCGTGTGGCGAATGTTGATTCCGGCCCGCGTCGCCCCGCAAGCGGTGGGATAGGTCCGCCCGTTGCATCCGCAGACCGACGGCCGCGCTCTGATGCAGAGTCGTTCGATCTGCGCGCAACTCCCTTGAGCGGCGCAGGCGCCGACCGGCTTCTGGCAATAGCTGCCGCTCGGACACTGCACCGAGCTGAAGCAGTGATGGCCGCCTAGGTGGAGCCGCACGCGCTGCGCCTCCGCAACGCCGCCAGCCAGGGCGAAAAGCGCTAGAACCGTTGTGAACGCGGAGGCGAGTTTGCGCATCGGCCGGGCTACCAGCTACCCACGTTCTGCATGCTCTTCCAGGGCTCGGCGGGCTCTTTGCGGCCCCCTTTCTGCAACAGCTCGATGGAAATGTTGTCAGGCGAACGGACGAAGGCCATCCCACCGTCGCGCGGCGGGCGGTTGATCGTGACGCCGCCGTCCATCAGCCGCTGGCAGGTCGCATAGATATCGTCGACCTCGTAGGCCAGGTGGCCGAAGTTGCGCCCGCCCTGATAATCCTCCGGATCCCAGTTGTAGGTCAGCTCGACCATCGGCGCCCGGTTTTGCCGCGCATGCTCGAGGTCGTCGGGCGCGCAGAGGAAAACGAGCGTGAAGCGGCCGCCGGGGTTCTCCGTCCGGTATGCTTCGGCGAGGCCCAGCTTGTTCACATAGAAGTCGAGCGATGCGTCGAGGTCCTTCACGCGCACCATCGTGTGCAGGTACTTCATTCAAAGGTCTCCGGGTCCGGGTCGGGCTCTTCCTCGCCCGAGGCTAGCACAGGTTGCGGCGGCCTTGGCTCCTCGCGCAGCGGGCGCTCGGGCCCTTCGCGCGTCTGGCGGCGCCAGAGAGCGGCGTACTCGCCGCGCGGATGGGCGACCAGCTCGGCGTGGCTGCCGCGCTCGACGATGCGGCCGCGGCGGACGACGAGAATCTCGTCTGCATCGGAGATCGTGGAGAGGCGGTGGGCGATCACCAGCGTGGTGCGGCCTGCGCGGACCTTGCGCAGGGTCTCCTGGATGGCGGCCTCCGTATGCCCGTCGAGAGCGCTGGTCGCCTCGTCCAGCACGAGCAGGCGGGGGTTGGCGAGCAATGCACGCGCCAGCCCGACCCGCTGGCGCTCGCCGCCCGACAGCTTCAGGCCCCGCTCGCCGACCAGCGTCTCCATCTTGTAGGGCAAGCCTTCGATGAAAGGGGCGAGCTCGGCGGCATCGGCCGCAGCTTGCACGTCCTCAGGCGTCGCGTCGGGGCGGGCGAAGGCGATGTTGGCGTAGATGGTGTCGTTGAACAGGGCGACGTCCTGCGGGACCAGCGCGACCGCCCGCCGGATGGACTCGATCCGTGCGTCACGCAGGTCGAGCCCGTCGAGCAACACGCGGCCGGTCTGCGGGTCGAGGAGGCGAAGCGCGAGGCGAACGATGGTCGTTTTGCCGGCGCCCGAGGGACCGACGAGCGCGGTCGTCTTGCCCGGCTCGATGCGGAAGTCGATGTCGCTCAGGCCGACCGAGCGGGCGGTGTGCTGGAAGCCGACGTGCTCGAAACGGAGCTCCGCGCCCTTGCCGGACGCTGGCGGCAGGTCGCGGGCGTCGGGCGCATCGGTGATCTCCGGCTGGACCGCGCGCAGGTTGATCATCTGCTCCATGTCGATGAACGCCTGGCGGATCATCCGGTAGTTGGAGCCCAGCATGTTGAGCGGCGCGTAGACGGCCTGCAGGATGAGAATGCAGGCGGTGATGCCGCCGGCCGACATCTTGCCGTGCACGACCTCGTAACCGGCGAGCAGCGTGACCAGGAACAGGCCGGCGCTCATGACCACCGTCTGCAGCGCGTTCAGCATCTGCAGCGAGGTGTTGGCCTTCACCGCGGCGACCGCATAGTCGGATCGCGCCTGCTGATAGCGGCCGACGGTGCGTCCTTCGGCGCCGAACGTCTTGATCGTCTCGAAATTCATCAGCGCGTCGACGGTGAGGCCCGCAGCGGCGGAGTCGGCCTCGTTCAGCGCGCGTCGGAACTGGATGCGCCAGCCCGAGATCGAGAAGGTCAGGGCGACGTAGACGAGGATGGTCGCGACCGTCGCCGCCGAGAGGACCCAGTTGTAGTGACTGGTCATCACGTATGCCGCCATCACGAGCTCGAAGGCGGTGGGGCCGAGATCGAAAACGACGCTGCGCAACAGTGTATCAGTCGAGTTGGCGCCGCGGTCGATGATGCGGGCGAGCGTGCCCGTCTGCTTGCCTTGGTGGAAGTTCAGCGACAGCGACAGCGAGTGTCCGAACGTCTCGACTGCGGAGCGGGCCAGCGCCTGTTGCGAGACGGGCGTGAAGATGGCGTCGCGCACCAGCGGGGTGACGTTGGAGATGAAACGCAGGAGGACCCAGAAGACCGCGAACCCGACGAACACCGTGAAGACTGTCTCGGCGGCGCTCTTGCCGTGGCTCAGCGCATCGATCGCTCGTCCGATCCAGATCGGCGAGTTCACCGCGGTCCACTTGCCGATGAGGACGAGCGTGAGCGCGACCAGCAGGCGTGTCTTCAGCCACGGCGCGCGCGACCGCAGCACCAGCCGCGCCAGGTCCGCCATCGAGGTCCAGAAGTTGAAGGGCGCGCCGGTCGGGATGACGACCCCCTGCTCGCCTCGAAAGCCCCTCGCCCGCAACGCCACGCCTGTTCTCTCTCAGCCTCCCTTAGTCCAGCACCAGCGTGGTCTGCTCGCCGCCGGCCGGCGTCAGCCAGTCGATGCGCCACCCGTTGGCTTCGCGCGCGTCGCGGAACGGCAGCCCGCTGATCGGCCCGGCCGGGCTGACGACGACGTGGGCCTCCGCCCGGCCCAACGGAGATTGTATCACGAGCTCGTGGCTGCCTGGCTTGACCGTGGCGGCGAGCGTCAGCGAGTAGCGACCCTGGCCGTTCGCCCGCCCCTCGGCCCCGGGCCCGCCGTCGATCGTAAGTTTCAGCGGCGAGCCCGGCCTGGCGAGGCCGGAAACCGCGGCGGCGCCGCTCGAGTCGAAGTCGACGGCGGATATCTTCGGCGGCGCGGAGGGCGCGCTGAGCGCCTCGGCGCCGATTCCGGCCCGCAGGACGACAGCAGCCTGGCCCGGCGACGGGATCACCGCGAGGTATCCGGCTCCCCTCACCTGCCGCCCCGCGACCTCCTCGGCCAAGCCGAACAGCCGGACGGCCGCGGGGCGAGGCGCGGCGATCGTGAAGGCGCCGCGACTATCCGTAACGCCGGAAAGGCTCGCACCGTCCGGCGAGGTCAGGCGAATGCGCGAGTTGCGATCGGCCCTGCCCACGATCTCGACGTCGCCGTCGCCGAGGCGCGCGGCCGCGGTGAACCGCGGCGGCGGCACGTAGGTGGCCTGGGCCGCGCTGCTCTGGCTCGACTGCGCGGGGCTGCGCCAATCGCCGCCGCGGCTGCACGCCGCAACCGCCAGCGCGACCAGCAAGACGACGCTTGCATCGACGCCCGGCGCGCGAATGATCCCGCTGGCGCGTTCCCGCTTCGCCGTGCTGTTGCGAGATTGCTTCAATGCCGCCGCCCCCGACGATCGGCTCTATCTGCGTCTACTGCGGTTCGTCGGACGCGGCCGAGCCGACGCTGTTGGACGCCGCGGCCGAACTCGGCCGCACGCTGGCGCGCGAGGGTATTCGCCTCGTCTACGGAGGCGGGCGGGTCGGGCTGATGGGTGCGTGCGCCAAGGCCGCGCACGCGGCGGGTGGTCGCGTCTTCGGCGTGATGCCGGAGTTCCTGGTCCAGCACGAAATCCTTTACGACGAGGTCGAGACCAAAGTCGTCCGCTCGATGCACGAGCGCAAGATGGCGATGTTCGAAGCCGCCGACGCCTTCCTGGTCTTGCCGGGCGGGATCGGCACCCTGGAGGAGGCGGTCGAACTGCTGTCCTGGCGACGCCTGGAGCTGCATCGCAAGCC
>DATGIN010000018.1:0-16988 GCA_035295705.1 Caulobacteraceae bacterium | reverse complement strand
GCCGCCGATGCGCCCGCCTCGAACTCCGGCAGCTTCGCCAGTTCGGCGTAAAGCGGCCCGAAGTCCGTCTCCACCGTCTGCGTCAGCAGATCCTGGAAGCTGTCGATGACGAAGTAGGTCTCTTGGTAGTCGTCGATGCGGTAGCGCGTTCGCATCACCCGCTTGAGGTCGAAGGCGACCCGCTGTGGCCGCGGGTCCTCGAGGGCGTAGATCGACTCGCCGTGGCTGGAGACGATTCCGGCCCCGAATATCTTCAGCTTGCCGCCTTCGCGGATGAGTCCGAACTCGACCGTGTACCAGTACAGCCTGGCCAGATTCTCGAGCCCGCCCAGGCGGATGGCGCGCAGGCCGCCCCGGCCATAGGCCTGCATGTAGTCGGCGAATGTGGGGTCCGCGAGCAGCGGGACGTGCCCGAACACGTCGTGGAAGACATCGGGTTCCTGCAGGTACTCCATCTGGTCGGCGCCGCGGATGAAGCGGCCGGCGACGAAACGCCGATTGGCCAGGTGGTCGAAGAACACCTCGTCCGGCACGAGGCCGGGCACGGCGACCACCGACCAGCCGGTGCGCTCGCCCAGATGGGCGTTCAGCTCGGCGAAATCGGGAATGCCTGGCTTGGACAGTCTGAGCACGTCCAGGCCGCGCAAGAACGCGTCGACAGCGCGCCCGGGCAAGAGCGCACTCTGGCGCGCGAACAGGGTGTCCCAGCGCGCGTGCTGCTCGGGCGTGAAGGATCCCCAGTCCTGCGGGATGGTCCAGTCGGGCGCGGCGCCCGGCGGCGGCGCGTCGAAGACGTGCGACTCGGCCGGCTTTGCGCTCACCGGACGCTCTCCAGCGCCGCCGGCGACGCGGCGGCGACCCGCTGGCGGATCGCGCCGAAGATCGAGGCGCCGCGCTCGTCGCGCATCTCGATCGCAACCTCGTCGCCCGCTGCGAGGAAGGGCGTCTTCGGCGCCCCCGAAAGAATCGTCTCGACCGAGCGCAGCTCGGCGATGCAGGCGTAGCCCTTGCCCCCGGCGTCGATGGGCTGGCCCGGGCCGCCATCCATGCCCTTGTTGGACACTGTCCCGGACCCCACGATCGTGCCGGCTGCAAGGGCGCGGGTCTTTGCGGCGTGGGCGATCAGGGTTCCGAAATCGAAGGTCATCTCTTCGCCCGCGTTCGGCCGGCCAAAGGCGCGGCCGTTGAGGGAAACCAGGATCGGGCGATGTAGTTTCCCGTCCCGCCAGGCGCCGCCAAGCTCGTCGGGCGTGACCGCAACCGGCGAGAAGGCGGAAGCCGGTTTCGACTGGAAGAAGCCAAACGACTTGGCGATTTCGCCGGGGACCAGGTTGCGGAGCGAAACGTCGTTGGCCAGCATGACCAGTCGGATGGCCTTCAGCGCATCGCGCCGCCCGGCGCCCAGGCTCACGTCGCCGACGACCACGGCGACCTCGGCCTCGAAGTCGAGCCCCCAGGCCTCGTCGACCAGCGGGATCGCCTCGGTCGGCGCAAGAAATCCATCCGAGCCGCCCTGGTACATCAGAGGATCGGTCCAGAAGCTCGCCGGCATCTCCGCGTTGCGGGCGCGACGCACCAACTCGACGTGGTTCACGTAGGCTGAGCCGTCCGCCCACTGGTACGCGCGGGGCAGCGGGCTCGCGCACTGCGCAGGATCGAACGCCTGGCACCCTTCTCCGCCCGTCTCGACCGCGGCCGCCAGCTTGGCGAGCAACGGGCGGACCCGGTCCCAGTCGTCCAGCGCAGCCTGCAATGTGGGCGCGGCGCCGGCGGCGTCAGCCATCCTCGAAAGGTCTCGCGAGACGACCACCAGGTGACCATCACGTCCGCCGCTCAGCGACGCGAGCTTCATGCCGCCGGCGCTCCGCCGGCGGCGGAAGCGGCTACTCCGGGATCGCTTCCCCCGAGCCGCCGAACTCGGCCGGGAAGTCCTTCAGCTTGGGCAGGCCGTCCTTCATCGGGAGCACCGTCTCGGCGTAGTTCACGTGAACGCCGGGCTGGAAGTCGAGATCGGGCAACGTGGCCGAGAACACGTCGACCAAGCCCAGGGTTGGATGGTTGGTCATCAGGTGTCCGCCGCAGCGCGCGCAGTATTGCCGCTGGCTGAGCTCGCTCTGTTGATAGGTGGCGAGCTGGTCGGCTCCGGCCGTCACCTTCACAGCGTCCGGACGCCACAGGGTGAAAGCATTTACCGGACCGCCGGACCAGGAGCGGCACGAGCGGCAGTGGCAATAGCCCATTGCCTCGGGCGCGCCCGTCGCCTCCAGCTTCACGGTCCCGCAGAAACATTGGCCCTGATAGGTCGCCACGGTCGCACCTCTTATCGTCGCCGCCAGCGCGGCCCTGGGCAGTAAGCCCCGTGCGCAGGCGCCTGCCAAGCTGGATTGTCGCACGACCGGCGCACATCAGCCGCCCTTCCAGCTGTCCACGTAGGCAACGTCTTCGACAGCGGCGGCTCTGTCTCCCACCTCGAGCGGGTCGCGCGCGTCGACCATCACGGCGTACTCGTCGGTCGCGGGCTTCGGTTGGCTGAGCATGTTCTTCAGCGCCTTCGGGTGCGGCCCGTGCGTGAAGCCGGACGGGTGGAAGGTCAGCATGCCGGCCTTGATATGGTCGCGGCTGAAGAAGTCGCCGGCGTGGTAGAAGAGGACCTCGTCGAAGTCGTCGTTGTTGTGGAAGAACGGCACCTTCAGCGCGCCCGGATCGGTCTCGAACGGTCTGGGTGCGAATGTCGCCACCACGAACCGGTCCGATACGAACGTCGAGTGCACGCTCGGCGGCAGGTGATAGCGATGGCTGGCGACCGGCCTCAGGTCCTTCACGTTGAGCCGAAGCGGCGCGAGCTCGCCGTGCCAGCCGACCGCGTCCAGCGGGTTGTAAGGGTAGGTTGCGACCGAGACCGCCCCGCGTTTCTTGATCTCGACGCCGAACTCGCCAGCCATCGCCTGGTGCGCGCGGAAGGCCTCGTCCATCGCCGGCGTATCGAGCATCGCCGGATCGAACAGCGCATGCCCCCCGAGCAGGCCGCGATCCGGCAAGCTGAGATGGGCGTTGGTCGCCTGGATCATGAAGACCGACGACGCTTCGCCGACGCCAAGACGCCACATGGCGCCGCGTGGCAGGTACAGGTAATCGCCTGCCGAAAACGCGATCCGGCCCCAGTCGCAAAAGAGATCGCCGCAGCCCTGGTGCACGAACAGCAATTGGTCGCCGTCAGCGTTGCGCGCGATCGCCGTCAACGGGCCTTGCGGCTTCCAGAAGCGCATCTCCAGCCCGCCATTGAAGAGCACCACCGGCGCCTCCCAGGGCGAGGCCGCCGGCTCGTTCAAACGCGTGAGGTCGAACGCGCGCGGGCGCAGGGGGCCCTCGAACTTCACCCAGCCTGTCGGCGGCCTGGGATGGTGCATGAAGGCGGCAGGCCCGTAGAACCCTTCCTTGGAGATCTCGCGCTCGAAGGTCCCCTCCGGCATGTCGGCGTGCGCCTGCCTCGAGTGCGTGCCGCCCGAGCCGCGGACGGGAATGCCAATCGGCTTGGCCATCTACGCGCGCGCCTTCAGGACGCCTCTGCGGATCTGGTCCTGCTCCAACGACTCGAACAGAGCCTTGAAGTTACCCTCGCCGAACCCCTCGTTCCCCTTGCGCTGGATGATTTCGAAGAAGATCGGGCCGATCAGGTTCTCGGTAAAGATCTGCAAAAGGACGCCCTGACCATCGGATGGCGCGCCGTCAATCAGGATCCTGTTGCGGCGCAGACGCTCGACATCCTCGCCGTGGCCGCGCACGCGCTCGTCGATCCGGTCGAAGTAGGCGTCCGGCGTGTCCTGAAAACGTACGCCGCGGCTGCGCATCGCCTCCACCGTGGCGAAGATGTCGCCGGTCCCAAGCGCGACGTGCTGGATGCCCTCGCCGTGGTAGTCGCGCAGAAACTCCTCGATCTGCGACTGGTCGTCCTGGCTCTCGTTCAGCGGGATGCGGATCTTGCCACAGGGGCTGGTCATCGCCTTTGAGAAGAGGCCGGTCTGGGCGCCCTCGATGTCGAAGTAACGGATTTCGCGGAAGTTGAAGATCCGCTCGTAGAAATCGGCCCAGTAGGCCATCCGGCCACGGAATACATTGTGGGTCAGGTGATCGATGTAGGTCAGCCCCGCCGCCTCCTTGGCCGTCGCCGCCTCCGCCCCCGGCAACGCGACGAAGTCGATGTCGTAGATCGCCTGCGCGCCATAGCGGTCGACCAGGTAGAGGTTCGAGCCGCCTATCCCCTCGATGGCCGGGATGTTGAGTTCCATCGGCCCGACAGGCCCGCTTACGGGTTTCGCGCCGCGTTCGATCGCGAGCTTCAGCGCCAGCGCTGCGTCCTTCACGCGGAACGCCATCGCGTTCGCCGACGGTCCGTGCTCGGCGCGGAAGCTGGCCGGTTGTCCGGCGGGCTCCATGTTGAGGATGAAGTTGATGTCGCCCTGCGCGAAGCGCAGCACGTTCTTTGAGCGGTGCCGGGCGACGGCCGCGAACCCCAACGTCTCGAACACGCGCCGCAGTCGCTCGGGCTCCGGCGCCGTGAATTCGACGAACTCGAAGCCGTCGGTGCCGAGCGGGTTCTCGAACAGGTCGGTCATAGCGCGCTCCCGGAAGGCTCAAACAATAGCGCGAGTCGGAGGGTCGTTCCTTGCGATGTTGCTCTGATCGGGCGTTGTGATGGCATAATCTGCCCGTTCATATGGGGATTGTGGAAGCATTATGCCCGAAGTGGTCGACGTCGATCTGCGCATCCTGGAGACGCTGCAAGCGGACGGGCGACTGACCAACGTCGAGCTCGCCGAGCGTGTTGGCCTCTCGCCCAGCCCTTGCCTCCGTCGCGTGAAGGCCCTGGAGGCGCGCGGACTGATCAAGGGGTACGTCGCGCTCCTCGACCGTCGCGCGCTCGGCCTTGGGGTCATGGCCTTCGTCGAGGTGCAGGTGGAGCGGAACAGCGAGACCGCGACCGAAGCGTTCCTCGGCGCGCTCAAGCGGGAAGCGGCGGTGGTCGCCTGCTACGCCATGACCGGGCCTTACGACTACCTGCTGCAGGTGGTCACGCCGACGCTCGACGACTACGCTCAGTTCGCCATGCAGCGGCTTCTGAGGATGCCAGGCGTGAAGGACGTGCGGTCCAGCTTCGCACTCGAGGCGGCGAAGGAGTCGACCGCGCTTCCGCTTGACCACCTGCGGACGGCGAAGCGCGCGTGACCTATACGCTGCACAGCATGTGGCGGGCGACCGCGCCTTATCGCGTGCGCATCGGCCTCAACCTCAAGGGCTTGACGTACGACTACGTCGCGGTCGACCTGGTGGGCGGCGAGCAGCGCAGCCAATCCTACAAGGGAGGCGTGAACCCTCAGGGCCTCGTGCCGGCGCTCGATGTCCTGGCGGACCGGGCGCTTACCCAGAGCCTGGCCATCCTGGAGTGGCTTGAGGAGACGCATCCACAGCCGCCGCTCCTGCCGACGGGCCCGCTCGACCGCGCCGCCGTGCGTGCGATGGCCGAGATCGTCGCCTGTGACATCCACCCGCTCAACAATCTGCGCGTCCTGCAAGCAATCGAAGCGCTGGGGGTCGCCAACGGCTCGGACGCGCAGCGGGCCTGGACCGCGCGCTGGATGACCGCGGGCTTCGACGCGCTCGAACCGATGATCCAGCGTTACGGCAGGGGATTCGCCTTCGGCGACGCGCCCGGCCTCGCCGACTGCTGCCTTGTCCCGCAGCTCTACTCGGCCGAGCGGTTTGGCGTGGACCTTGCGCCTTACCCGGCGATTCGAGCGGTGGGAGAGCGCGCGGCTGGCCACCCCGCGTTCGAGGCGGCGCACCCGAACCACCAGCCGGACGCACCGAAGGCGTCCTAGCGCGCTTGCCCCGGGGATCGGCGGCCCGGTAGAGTTTTGTCCTCAAGGCCTCATTTCAAAAAAAGCGCTTTCGAAGGACGCGAAGACGATGGGATTGCTCGACGGGAAGGTTGTTCTGGTAACGGGCGGCGGTCGCGGCATCGGCCGAGAGACGGCGATCATCGCCGCGAGCCATGGCGCGAAAGTCGTGGTCAACGATCTCGGCGGTGACGTCCACGGCCTGGGCGCCGACCGCGCGCCGGCGCAGGAGGTCGTCGACACCATTCGCGCCGCCGGCGGCGAGGCCGTCGCCAACACCGAGAGCGTCACCGACCTGCAAGCGGTGGGCCGCATGGTCCAGCAGGCGATGGACACGTTCGGCGGCCTCCACGCCATCGCCAACCCGGCCGGCATCCTGCGCGACCGCATGGCGCACAACATGACCGAGGACGAGTGGGACGCCATCATGACCGTGCACCTGCGCGGCCACTTCAATGTCGTGCGCGCCTCGATCAACCACTTCCGCGCCCAGAAGGACGGCTGCTACCTCATGTTCTCTTCGGGCTCCGGCCTGATCGGGAACATAGGCCAGACCAACTATGGCGCGGCGAAGATGGGCATCGCCGCCTTCTCGCGGATCATCGCCATGGAGGGCGCGCGCAACAACGTCCGCTCGAACGCGATCGCGCCCGGCGCGGCGACGCGCATGACCGACTCGGTTCCGCGCGACGAGGAAGCGAAGAAGCGCCGCGAGGCGGTGCGCGAAGTGCAGAGCCCCGTTCGCCCCGCACAGCTGACCGTGGCGCTGATGACGGACGCGGCCAAGGGGATCAGCGGCCAGATCTTCGGCGCGGCGGGCTACAACCTCTCCGTCTACTCGCAGCCGCGGCCGATCAAGACCTACAGCCGCGAGGGCGGCTGGGACGTGCCCGCCATCGTCAAGGATTTCTTTCCCCGCGCCGAGGAGCTCTACACCCCGCTGGAGCGCACCGCGCCGCAGCCGGCGATCGCGGTGCCAGCCTAGGGAACAGTCTCCTCGCCGCCGTCCTCAGGTTGCCTGCTGGGAACATCAGGCGCCTCAGTTCGAGGCGTCTCGACTGCACTTGCGCTATCAGTGGCTTCTAAGCTGGAGCGGAGGGAGCGAGCGCGATGCCCTACGAAACGCTGCTGTACGAGACGGCCGATCGCGTTTGCACGATTACGCTCAACCGGCCGGAGCGGTTCAACGCCATCGAGCGGCGGATGCCGCGAGAGATCAGGGCCGCGGTCGAGGCGGCTGAGCGCGATCCGGACGTGCACGTGATCGTCGTCAAAGGGGCGGGAAAGGGCTTCTGCGGCGGCTACGACCTGAAGAAGTTCGCCGAGCGCTCCGACAGCGACTCCGGCGCCGGCGAGCAGGAAATGCCCTGGGACCCGACGCTCGACTTCGCCGGCATGTGGCGCAACACCCAGGACTTCATGTCGCTCTGGCGGGCGAGGAAACCGACCATCGCCCAGGTGCACGGCGCCGCCGTCGCCGGCGGTTCCGACATCGCGCTCTGCTGCGACTTCCTGGTGATGGCCGACGACGCCCGCATCGGCTATCCGCCCGCCCGCGTCTGGGGCGTGCCGACGCCGGCGATGTGGGTCTATCGCCTCGGGCCGCAGGCGGCCAAGCGCCTGATGATGACCGGCGACCTGATCAGCGGCAAAGAGGCGGCGGAAATCGGGCTCGCCCTCAAGGCGGCGCCGGCGGCCGAGCTCGACGCCGCCGTCGGCTCGCTCGTCGCCCGCCTCAAGGGCGTGCCGCGCAACCAGCTGATGATGACCAAGATGGTGGTCAACCAGGCCTACGAGAACATGGGTCTCGCCACGACCCAGATGCTCGCGACCTTCTTCGACGGAGTCGCTCGCCACAGCCCGGAAGGGATATGGTTTCGCGAGCGCGCCGAGGAGGTCGGGTTCAAGCAGGCGGTCGCGGAGCGCGACTCGGGCGACCCCATCGCCCCGCACGTCTCCAAGCGCTAGCGATCCTCCATCGAAGCCTAACCCGCCTGCGCCTTGGTGATGGTCGCCTCGGAGTCGCGGGTGATCATGGTGTTGAACGGGTCGATGCCGGCGTATTTCGGCGCCCGGCTCGTCACCAGATGGATCGTCTGCAGACCGGAGTGGATCGGCACGCGCTCGATGGCGATCACATCCTTGGCCCCATAGCCCTTCGACGCCGGCTCGACGTCGAAGGCGCCGACGTCGACGGTCTCGTTCATCGGCGTCGCGGTCTCCTTGCCCTGACCGTTGGCGTAGACCTTCCTGGCGTCGACCGTGAGGGCAAGATCGTAGGCGCCGTCCGCTCGCTTGCGCCAGACCGCCTTCTTCGCCTTCAGGTCATAGAGGGTGATCTTCTGGAACAGATCGGTGATCAGCTGCTGCTTGTCGGCGGGCGCGACCGCCCGGAAGTCCTTGATGAGGTCGACGGTGGTCGGGTAGGGCGGCCCTTTGAAGGCGAAGTCGTGTAGGAGCTGCCTGAGCGCTCTGTCGACGTTCGCTTCGCCGATTTCGTCCTGAAGCCGGTACATCGCCAGCGAGCCCTTGCGATAGTAGACGTAGTCCTGGGTCTCGACGCGGTCGAGCGGCTCCTCCTCCAGCACCGAGCCGCCGCGCGAGCGCAGGTAGCTGTCGAGCTCGAAGCGCAGGAACTTGCGCATCATGAAGGGCCCATAGAGCCTCTTCATGGCCATGGCGGCGGTGTACTGCGCCAGGGTTTCGGAGAGCATCGCGCCGCCTTGCTCGTTCGCGCCGATGACCTGGTGCGCCCACCACTGGTGTCCGAGCTCGTGCGAGCCGACGTAGGTGACCATGTCGACCAGGTCCGGATCACGGTTGTCGGCGATGAAGAAGATACCTTCCGACCACGGAATGGTGTTGGCGAACGACTCCGCGAAGGTCCCTTGCGGGGTTGGGAACTCGAGGACGCGAACTTGGTGGAACTGATAGGGCGAGAAGTTGGCCTGATCGTAGTCCAGCCCGTTCTCCATGGCCCGCTGGATGCGCCGAACGTTCCAAGGGTGCTTGGGATCGTAATAGACGCTGATCGCGACGCCCTTGTAGTTGACGGTCGAGATCGCGTAGCGGCCGGACTGGGCCGAGAAGAAGTTCAAGATCGGCGAGTCGGTGACGGTGTGGACGGTGCGGCGTCCGTTCGCGGTGACGTCGGAGACGGTATAGCCGGGCGCGATCGGCGTCTGGTCCGCATCGGTCGTCACCGTCAGGTCCGCCCGCACCCAATCGGAGTCCTTGCGCAGGTCGTTGAACATATCGGCGCCTGGTGTTGCGAGCGCCGGCTGGCCTAGGTCGGCCGGCAACCCGTACTTCCGCCGCTTGGCCCGATCCTGCAGCAGCTCGCTGCGATCCATGCCGATGAAAGGCGCGAGCTCGTTCGAGTTCAGGAACGTGCCGTTGTCCATGATGTCCAGGGTGGCGCCATTGTTGCGGAAGCCCCGCTGGCCCCTGCGCGTCACGAAACCGATCGCGCGCGTCTCGCCTGGCAACATCGGCTGGTCGAGGCGGTAGATGCGGTAGTTGAACAGACGGTCGTTGGAGACCAGCGTGGCGTTGGGGACGTAGACGGCGCCTACCTTGGTGCCGCGATCGAAGCGGACGTGCAGGACGCTGATGGGAGCGTTGGTGCGGTTCTGGATCACGAAGCCGCCGGTCGCCTCGGCCCAGGTTCGATGGGGCCATATCTGGATGGCGAGCTTGACGAAATCGACCTTCGGCTGCGGCAGGTTCTCGTACCTGAGGTACTTCTTCTCGTAGTCGGCGGTCATCCGATCGACGTCGAGATGGCTGCGGTAGACGTTCCAGACATTGGTGTTGATGAAGATGTAGACGCCGGATGCGATGAAGACGGCGAGCGCCGCGGCGGCAAGGACGCCGGCCGTTCCTCTGAGCCGAAGAGGCAGCCGCTTCAGGCGGGGCAGGAAGCGGGTCTCGGTGCCCCGCCGCCAGAGCGCATAGGACACGACCAGCAGGATGACGGCGAACGCGCCCCAGTAGAGGCGGAACCAGTAGGCGCCGATCCAGTAGTGACCCTGGCCGTTCAGGTCGGAGAGCGGCACGGCGGGGCCGCTGCCGTAGTTGTAGAGGTTGTGCTCGAGGCCGAGCGCGACCATCGCCGTCGAGACGATCACGTAGGCGATCATCACCGCCCAGCCGACGAACTTGTGCGGGCTCAGCACTTGCACGAACACCGCCAGCACGGCGATGAGCGCGACGTCGATGGCGTTCGGCAGCACGTACCACAGCAAGTACTCGCCGATCTCGTAGCTGAAGAAGCCCTTGGCCGTCTGGAACAGCATGGCGACGACGATGCCGACGATGAAGGTCGAGACCAGCACCAGCGAGATCGCCAGCGTTTTCGGGCCGACGAACATCCAGTCGGCCACCGGCGTGGCGTCGATGATCTCGTGCGTCTTGCGCTCGCTCTCTCGCCAGACCAGCTCGCCAGAGAAGTAGACTGCGATGATCTGCGTGAAGAAGGTGAATATGCCGGCCAAAGCGGCGATGTTGGCGACCGTCACCGGATAGATTCGCCCGCCGTAGAGGCTGATTTCGAGCGAGAACCAGAGGTTGCTCAGCGAGAGCGCCGCGGCGAGGGCCAACAGAACGAAATACCCGGGGCTCAGGAAGACCTGCTTTGCGTCGAGCTTGGTGCGCGCCCAGAGCTGCGCCCAGGCGGTCGCGCGGTTGAACACCGGCCGCGGCATGACCGTCGGCGCCTCTTGGGGAGCGGGTGCGGCATCCGCCTGCTCCGCCAGCTCGGCCGTGCGGCGCGCCCGGCGGTTCGCGACCGCGCCGGCCTGGAAGCGGAACAGCGGGAAGGCGGCGGCCAGCGCGGCGACGGCGACCATGAGCCAGACGACCTTGTTGACGAGGACGTCGCCCGCCAGCGGCGGCAACATGGTGTTGCGCTCGAACGCTGTCCAATACCGCGTCGCTGCACCGAAGGCGGCGCCGCCGAACGGATCGATCAGCGCTGCGATGTGCAACAGCTCCGGCCGGCCAAGGGCAAAGCCCGCGATGGTTCGCGCGGCGAACAGCGCGATCACGCCGACGTAGGTCCAGACGAGCGAGCGGGTGACGGTCGTCAGGGTGAAGAAGAGGGCGGAGGTCAGGAAGATGATCGGCAACGCGATCACCGCATAGCCGACGAGGTAGTGCTGGGCGACGAACGGCCCCAGCGTGTCCTTGTCGACCCAGGGGGCGAGCGAGCCCAGCAGAAGCCCGACCGGCACGGCCAGGAAGTTGAGGCAGAGCGCGGCGAAGGCGCCGGTGAAACGGCCGTAGAGGTAGTCGAACTTCGAAACGCGCGTGGATCGCAGGATCCCGCCAAAGCCGGTCTCGTCGTCGCGCAGGATCACGTTGCCGACCACGGCGGGGGTCACGAACATGTAGATGGTCGCAAACAGCTGCAGCACGATCGCGATCACGAACGGCGAGTTCATGTGCACGTTGCCGGTGCCGCCCAGCTGCACGACCGTCGATGCGATGATGCCGAACGGCAGCAAGGTGAAGATGACCGCCGCGATCCAGAACACCGGTTGGCGCAGCTGGTAGCGGAACTCGAAGGCCGCGATCTTGAAGAACATGGCGCGCGCCCTTCGGCTCAAGCCGCCTTGCGGCCGGCGGCGAGCGTCGAGAAGTAGACGTCCTCGAGGCCGCCCGGGACCTGCTGGAAGCCGTCGCCGGGGTCTGCGTCGGAGAGCACGTGGACGACCGTTCGGCCGGCGAACAGCCGCGTCGAGATCACCTGCAAACGGTGGCGCGCGCCGTCGACCTCGGCCTTGCTCATGGCCTTCATCCAGATCCGTCCTTTGAGTTCGGCGATGAGGTCGGTGGGTCCGCCTTCGCGGACGATGCGCCCGTCGGCGATGATCGCCATGCGCGGGCAAAGGTCCGAGACGTCCTCGACGATGTGGGTGGAGAGCATGACGACCACGTTCTCGCCGATCTCCGCCAGCAGGTTGAGGAAGCGCAGCCGCTCCTCGGGATCGAGGCCGGCGGTCGGCTCGTCGACGATGATCAGCGAGGGATCGCCGATCAACGCCTGGGCGATGCCGAAGCGCTGGCGCATGCCGCCGGAGTAGCCGGCCAGCGCCTTCTTGCGCACGCCCCATAAGTTGGTCTGGTTCAGCAGGTGCTCGACCGCCGCCTTGCGCAGCTTGGCGTCCGACACGCCTTTGAGGATCGCCATGTGGTCCAGCATCTCGATCGCGGAGACGCGCGGATAGACGCCGAAATCCTGCGGGAGGTACCCCAGCCGCCGGCGAAGGAGCGTCGGATCTCTAAGCACGTCGATACCATCGAAGGTGATCCGTCCCGACGTCGGCGCCTGCAGGGTCGCCACGTCGCGCATCAGCGTCGACTTGCCGGCCCCGTTCGGCCCGAGCAGGCCGTAGAGGCCCTGGGGCACCTCCAGCGAGACGTTGTCGAGGGCGCGAACGTCATTCGGGTAGACGTGGGTCAGCTGCTCGATTCGGAGTACGCCGTCAGCGGGCATGGTTCACCTCTGCACCTCGGGCGCGAGCCCGATATGAATGGGTCGGAAGAAGGGGGGAGCGTGAATTCCCCAGTTCCGCCAATAATTTATCCTGGAACGCCGCAGCCCCGTTCCCTCGGCGGCGACGATAGCGACACGGGCAGCTCTGACAAGAGCCGAGCGTCGTAGTAGCGATTACAAATACGCAATTCGGCTCTCCCGCAATGTGTAACCTAAGGGTGACTGTGTAACCTATGGGTGATGGACGTCGCAAGGGGCTGGCGCGCATCCGGCCGCTATTTCCCCGCCGCGGTCACCTCGAAGCCGTCCGGCGGCGCTGGCTTGTCCGCGGCATCGATGACGATGTCGTTCCAGCCGTCGTCGCTGCCATGGTAGGCCGCGTACTTGCCCCTGGCGTAATTGGCCACGGCCTGCTGCACCGCGCCATTGTGCTGCGCGCCTGCCAGGTCTTCCGCCCGCGCCAGCCACCAGAACCCTTCGACGTCGACCGGCCGCAGCTGCAGCTCGGTCACGCCGAGCTGGTAGGCGTTCTCGAGACCGGACGGGTCGATGTCGAGCGCCTTCAGATAGGCGCTGCGGGCGGCGTCGAATTCCTTCGCCTGCAGCAGCGCGAAAGCGCGCGCCCCGTCGAAAACCACAGTCATGGTGTCGCGCAGCGTCTTGAACGTCTCGTCTCCCATGTCGCCTGGCTTCTTCCATGCAGCCAGCTCCGCGAGACCGGTCTCGGCGTGCGCGCGCATGGCGGCGAGCTGCGATCCGTCGCCGGCGTTGGCGCGCTCGCGTTCGATGGCCGTTATGACGGCAAGCGCCCGGATGTTCTTGGGCTGGTCGTCCAGGATGCGCTGGGCTGCGTCCGCCACCTTGGCCTCGTCGCCCTGCCGCTGATAGGCGGCCATCGCCTGCTCGAGCGCGCCGACCCTCTCGACGCTCCTCGGATAGGCGGCGACGAAGGCCTCCATCGCCGAAGCGCGCGCGGCAGGGTCCGTCAGGCGCTCCGCCTGCATGTAGGCGTCGAATTCGGCGGGGTCCTTGATCGTCCGCTCCGCGGAGGATGGGGCGACCACCTGCGCTGCCGCCGGAACGGCCCAGGCGGCAAGCGCCCCGCTCATGAGCGCGGCGGCAAGCTTCGCGCCGCCTCCCCAAGCTCTCGAAAGGCCGCTAGCTTCGCGGGGGGTCATCCGCTCGAGGGTCACGCGCCTTGTCCGCTCCGCTCAACGTGCTCTTCATCACCGCCGACCAGTGGCGCGGCGACTGTCTCTCCAGCCTTGGTCATCCGGTCGTCAAGACGCCGCATCTCGATGCGCTTTGCGCCGAAAGCGTCCACTTCGCACGCCATTACGCCAACACGGCGCCCTGTGGACCCAGCCGCGCGTCGTTGCACACCGGGCTCTACCTGCAGAACCACCGCAGCCACGCGAACGGCACGCCGCTCGATGCGCGCCACACCAATTGGGCGCTGGAGGTGAAGCGGGCCGGATACGACCCGGTGCTGATCGGCTACACCGACACATCGGTCGATCCGCGCACGGTGGAAAAGGACGATCCGTGGCTCTTCACCTACGAGGGGCCGCTGCCGGGCATCCGCCCCCTCGTGATGATGGACGACAACCCGACGCCCTGGACCGATTGGCTGCGCGGCAAAGGCTACGAGCCGCCGAGTCGCGCCGCGCTGGCCTATAGCGAGCGGCTCGCCGGCCCGGACTTCGAGGACGGCGCGGCGCACCCGCGGCCGCTGGTCTACCCGCTCGAACACGATGACACGTCGTTCCTGCTCGAGCAGCTGTTCGCCTACATGCGGAGCGCGACGGATCCCTTCGTCGCCCACCTGTCGTTGCTGCGGCCGCATCCGCCCTGGGTCGCGCCCGAGCCCTACAACGCGATGTACGATCCGCGCGCGGTCGGCGACTTCCACCGGTCCGAAACCGCCGAGGCCGACGGGCGCCAGCATCCATGGCTCGCCTGGCGGCTCACCCAGCGCGAGTTCCGCGCCACCGACAACGAGATGCGGCTGCGAAGGCTGAAGGCGGTCTACTATGGCCTCATGAGCCGCGTGGACGCGGCGATGGGCGAGGTCGTCGCCTTCCTGCGTAACACCGGACTCATCGACCGCACGCTGATCATCTTCACCTCCGACCACGGCGAGGAGATCGGCGACCACTGGCTCATCGGCAAAGGCGGCTACTTCGACGGCTCCTACCATATCCCGTTGATCATCCGTGATCCGCGCGCCCGCGCCGACGCCGGGCGCGGAACCCGCGTCACCCGCTTCACCGAGAACATCGACGTGATGCCGACGCTGCTGGAGGCGATCGGGGTGGAGGTCCCGCGCCAGTGCGATGGCGAGAGTCTGAGACCCTTCCTGCACGGAGACGCGCCGCCGACCCGGTGGCGGCGGGAGGCGCACTGGGAATACGACTTCCGCGACGACGCCGCCCTCGCGAGCAGCGAGCACGACCTCACGCCCGATCAATGCGGGATGAACATCCTGCGCGGCGAGCGCTGGAAGTACGTGCATTTCAGCCGGCTTGCGCCGCTGCTGTTCGACATGGCCAACGACCCGCACGAGATGCACGACCTTTCCGCCGATCCCAGCTACGCTGGCGTGATGCTGAGCTGCGCCCAGCAGATGCTCTCCTGGCGGATGATTCACGATGAGCGGACGCTTACGCACATTCGCCTCACCCACGACGGTCCCGTCGAGCGCGCCACCGCGCGGTACTAGCGGCATGCGGGGGGCGCTGATCATCGTTACGGCCGCCGCCGCGCTGATCGCTGGCGATGCACGGAGCCAGGCCCAACCGGGCGACCGGCCGTCTCCGCCGGCTCGATCCGACGGCCAGGACGTTCGCGGCGCGGCGCGCCCGGCCGACAATGTCGCTCTCGATCGCCAGATCGAGCGGCTGGGCGAGGGTCAATCGACCGGATCGAACGGCGGCAAGCGGCGCTTCGATGGCGTCGACGCCGACGATCCGCCGCCGACGCCCTATGGCCGAGACACCGAGCCGGCGTCCGGCTGCGTCGTCGTCCACGCCCGGCTCGGCTACAACGGCCGCACCGACGCAGCGCCCGAGGCGGCGAACGCGCCGCTCACGTTCCCCAGCGATTACAGCGCTCCAGCGCCTGGCGCCGTCGGATCCCAGGCCACAGGCGCCTCGAACGGACCCATCCCAGCGACCGCGCCGGCACAGGCCTTCCTCGGCAACGACTTCGAATACCACTCCGACGTCGCCACCCACCGCATCGGCCAGGCCAAGACTCCCGACACGCATAATCCCTGCACGAGCGAACAGTACGTCCGTTTCTTCCGGCTCCAGATCGACCCTGCGACCAACACGATCGTGGGTCTCGACGCCAAGAGCACGGGGCTGCCGGGCGGCCAGGACCGGTTCTGGCCCGTCGACCGCCAGGCTCCGATGGCGCCGCGCGCCCAACTGCCCGGCCGTAGCATCTTCGATGGCGACACGCAGACCGGCACGCGCCGCGACGTCAACCGCGGGGGCGGGCAGTACGTCTACTACCAGGGCACGCCCTCGGTGATTCATTGGATCGACGCGCCCGGCCTTCGCTTCAATACTGCGGCGGCCGGACCAAGGCGCATCGACGTGCTCGTCGCGCTCATCAAGAGCGTGACCTACGACGGGGGCCATGGCGCATCGACGGGCAAGCCGAGCGGCTGGCTCTGCTATAGCGGCCATACCGTCGCCGTAGACACCACAGCCGGCGCGCCTCTGCCGCCGGCCCAGGCCGCGGCCCTCTTCGCTGCCGTCAGGGCCAAGAACGGCGCCGCTAACAATCAGAAGGACGCCGCGACGGCTCTGAACACGCCGGCTGCGCAGGGCGGCTTCCAGGGGCAGAGCAACCCGGAGTTCCGCGACCTGGGTTGCTATCACTTCGGGTGAGCCGCCGGCCGTCGCCGGAGGCGGACGTCGACGCTGCGCTTGCGGTCGCTGCAAACCTCGGGCTTGGCGACGTTCAGCCGGTGGTGCTGAAGGTCGCGCACCACACCTCGGTGCACCTCAAGCCCTGGCCGATCGTCGCGCGGGTGGACTCCTCGTTCGAGCTCGAGCGCATGCTGCCCTTCATGCGCCGCGAGCTGGACGTGGCCCGCCACCTGGCGGGCAAGGGCGCCCCTTCGGTGCGACCGGCGCGGGACCCTTCTCCAGGCCCGTACGCGCAAGCCCGCGCCGCCGTCACGCTTTGGGAGCTGGTCGAGCATCGGCGCGCCGACGGCCGGCGCGACGACGTCGCCGCCGGGCGAGCGCTCGCCGAGTTGCATCGCGGCCTGAGCGACTATCCGGGTGTTCTTCCTCAGTACACAGAGGGGATGGAGACCTGCAGCCGCATGCTCGACGGCCCGGAGACGCTCCGCGCGCTCACCGAAGATGACCGCCGCTTCCTGGCCGAGACGCTCGCCGGCCTGCGCTCCGGCCTGGCGGTCGATCGCAGCAGCTTGATGCCGCTGCATGGCGATGCGCATCCGGGCAACGTCATGGTGACGCCGGCGGGCGCGATCTGGGCCGATCTCGAGACCGCGTGCCTCGGACCGCTCGAGTGGGAGTTGACCAGCCTGCCGCCTGCGGCCCACGCCGCCTTCC
>DATGIN010000017.1:0-6055 GCA_035295705.1 Caulobacteraceae bacterium | reverse complement strand
CGCGCAGGCGGTCGGCTACGTGGGCGCCGGCACGGTGGAGTTCGTAGCCGACAACGACGGGTTCTTCTTCCTGGAGATGAACACCCGCCTGCAGGTCGAGCATCCGGTGACCGAGCTGATCACCGGCGTCGACCTGGTCGAGCAGATGATCCGCATCGCCGCCGGCGAGCCCCTGTCGTTCCGGCAGGAGGATCTGGCGATCAGGGGCTGGGCGGTCGAGTCGCGGGTCTACGCCGAGGACCCGCTCCGGCGCTTCCTGCCATCGATCGGGCGGCTGGTGCGCTACCAGGCGCCGGTGGAGGGCGACTGCGGCGGCTATGTCGTGCGCAACGACGTCGGCGTGCGCGAGGGCGACGAGATCTCGATGTTCTACGACCCGATGATCGCCAAGCTGTCGACCTGGGCCGAGGACCGCAAGGGCGCGATCGACGGGATGGGCCGCGCGCTCGAGGATTTCCACATCGAGGGGCCGAACACCAACCTCGCCTTCCTGGCCGGGGTGATGGACCAGGAGCGCTTCCGCTCGGGCGCGCTTTCCACCAGCTACATCCCGGACGAGTTCCCGGACGGCTTCCGGTGGGCGGCGCCCACCCCGTTCCAGGCGGACCTGATGACCGCCGCCGGCGCGTACATGCAGCGGATGATGGCCACGCGCGCGCGTGCAGGCCGCAACGGCCCCGGCTCGGCCCCGCGCAGCGAATGGATCGTCGATATCGGCAAGACGCAGCGGCGGATCGTGACGACCGACCTGGACGGCGGGTTGGCCCTTGCGCTGCCGGACGAGGATCGCGCGCTGTCGCTGACCGATGTCGCCTGGCGCCCGGGGCTCGCCCTGTTCAGGGGCCGCCTCGACGGACGCGCGTTTACCGCCAGTATCGAGCGTGCGCCGGAGGGGTTCTGGATCCGCCACCGCGCCGCCCGCGCCCGCGTTCTCGTCCTGACGCCGGCGTCGGCATCGCTGCACCATCGGCTGCCGGAAAAGCAGGCGGCGGACACCTCGAAGCTGGTGGTCTCGCCGATGCCGGGGCTGGTCGTCTCCATCGAGGCCGCGCCCGGGCAGACCGTCCGCGAGGGCGAGGTCGTCTGCATCATCGAGGCGATGAAGATGCAGAACATCATCCGCGCCGAGCGCGACGGGGTGGTGAAGGCGGTGAACGCCGCCGCCGGCGACAGCGTGGCGGCAGACGACGTGCTGGTGGAGTTCGCTTAAAGCTCCGCACCAAGGCGCCGACCGGCGACCCTGCGTCAGTCTGGCCAACACCGACCGGAGCCGATAAGCCGGCTTCCGCGATGGACGACGCGCCGCTTGCGACGAAGGAAGCCTGGCTGGCCCAGGTCGCCGCCGGCCTGAAGGACGGCGACGCCGAGCGCCTGACGCGCCGCACCTTCGATGACCTGCCGCTGAAGGTTCTCTACACCGCCGAGGATGCGCCGGCGCCCCCCCGGCTGGCGCTGGCGGCCCGCGACGAAAATCGCCCCTGGGACCTGCGCACGGCGACGGCGCATCCGGACCCGGCCCGCGCCAATCGCGAGATCCTCGACGACCTCGAGGGGGGCGCAGCCTCGGTGGTCGTTCGCATCGACCCGGGCGGCCGCGACGGGGTGGCGATCGGGTCCGCGGAAGCCCTGGCGCGCACCCTGGGCGGGGTGATCCTGGAGCTGGCGCCGGTGGGGCTGGACGCCGGGTTTCTGGGGCCGGGCGCGGCGGAGTGGCTCTCGGATGCGGCCAAGGGCTCGCCCGCCGCACGTCTGATGTTCAACCTCGACCCGCTCACCGCGTTCGCCCGCGTGGGCGCGAGCCCCGGTCCGATCGAAGCGCACCTCGCCGAGGCCGCAAATGCCGCCGCCAGGCTCGAGCCCAGCTACCCCAGGGCCAGCCTCTTCATGGCGAGCGGCCGCGTGGCTCACGAGGCTGGCGGCGGCGCCGCGATCGAGCTCGGCGTCGCGACAGCGAGCGCGCTCGCCTACGCCAAGGCGCTCGCACGCGCGGGGCTTGACCCGGCGCAAGTGTTCGGCTGGATCACGCTGGGCCTCTCCGCCGAGGCCGAATACTTCCGCACCATCGCCAAGCTGCGCGCGGCGCGGCTGATCTGGACACGGATGACCGAGGCCTGCGGCGCCGCACAGCCGGCGACGATCGAGGCGCGCTCGTCGCGGCGCATGCTGGCCGCGCGGGATGTCTGGACCAACATGCTGCGGCTGACGCTGGCGGGGTTCGGCGCAGCGGCGGGCGGCGCAGACGCGGTCGTGCTCGGCGCCTTCACCGATCCGCTTGGCGCGCCGACGCCGTTCGCACGGCGGCAATCGCGCAATGTCCAGCTGGTGCTGATGGAGGAAGCGCATGTGGGCGCGGTCGCGGACCCCGCGGCCGGATCGTGGTTCCTCGAATCGCTGACCGAGGCGATCGCGCGGCAGGGCTGGGCGGCGTTCCAGGCGATCGAAGCGCAAGGCGGGATCGTCGGCGCGCTCACGTCGGGCCATGTCGCAAACGCGGTGGCGGCCGACCGGGCCGCGCTTATGGCCAGCGCGGCGCCCAAGGTTGGCGACACCATCTATCTGAACGCGGAGGATGCGCCTCCGGCGGTCGAGCCGGTGACCGCCGCTACCGCGCCGGGGGCGCCGTCGCCGAGGCTTCCGGGATCCGACACCCACTGCCCGGCGCTGGAGCCCATCGTCGCATGAGCGCCATTCCCGACTTCGCGACGCTCGACTTCCAGGCCTCGGCGACTCCTCGCGCGGCCGATGGCGGGCAACCGTGGGAGACGCCGGAGGGCATCGCGGTCAGGCCCGACTACGGCGCCGGCGATATCGCCGAGCTCAGCTTCCCCCGCACCTATCCGGGCGCGGCGCCGTTCGTGCGCGGCATCTACCCGACCATGTACGCGACCAACCCCTGGACGATCCGCCAGTACGCGGGGTTCTCCACCGCCGAGGAGTCGAACGCCTTCTATCGACGGAACCTCGCGGCAGGGCAGAAGGGCCTCTCGGTCGCCTTCGATCTCGCCACCCACCGCGGGTACGATTCCGACCATCCGCGCGTGGCCGGCGATGTCGGCATGGCCGGCGTGGCGATCGACTCCATCCTCGACATGCGGGTCCTGTTCCAGGGCATTCCCCTGGACGAGATGACCGTCTCGATGACCATGAACGGCGCGGTGCTGCCGATCATGGCGCTCTACATCGTCGCCGCCGACGAGCAGGGCGTGCCGCCGGCCAAGCTGGCCGGCACCATCCAGAACGACATCCTCAAAGAGTTCATGGTGCGGAACACCTACATCTATCCGCCCGAGCCCTCGCTGCGCATCGTCGCCGACATCTTCGCCTACACGGCCAGGGAGATGCCGCGCTTCAACTCCATCTCGGTCAGCGGCTATCACATGCAGGAGGCGGGCGCCTCGCTCGACCTCGAGCTGGCCTACACGCTGGCCGACGGGATCGAATACGTCCGCACCGGGATCGCCGCCGGCCTCGACGTGGACGCGTTCGCGCGCCGGGTCTCGTTCTTCTGGAACGCCGGCATGAACGCCTTCATGGAGATGGCCAAGCAGCGCGCGGCGCGGCTGCTCTGGGCCGACCTGATGGCGAAGAACTTCGCGCCCAAGGACCCGCGCTCGCTGATGGTGCGCGCGCATACGCAGACCAGCGGCTGGTCGCTGGCGGCGCAGGACGTCTTCACCAACGTACCGCGCACCGCCATCGAGGCGCTGGCGGCGGTCTGCGGGCAAACCCAGAGCCTGCACACGAACTCGCTGGACGAGGCGATCGCGCTTCCGACCGACTTCTCCGCGCGCATCGCCCGCAATACCCAGCTCGTGCTGCAGCTGGAAGCCGGGCAGACGACGACGATCGATCCCTGGGGCGGCTCGTACTACGTCGAGCGGCTCACCGCCGACCTCGCCGCCCGCGCGCTCGGCCATATCGAGGAGGTCGAGGCGCTGGGCGGCATGGCCAAGGCGATCGAGCAGGGCCTGCCGAAGCTGCGCATCGAGGAGGCGGCGGCAAGGACGCAGGCGCGCATCGACTCCGGTCGGCAGAGCGTCGTGGGCGTGAACCGCTACCGCGCGGCGAACGAAGAGCCGATCCATACGCTGAAGGTCGACAACGCCCAGGTGCGGGCGAACCAGATCGCCCGGCTTAAGCAGCTGCGCGCCGAGCGCGACGAGGCGGCGGTGCAGCAAGCGCTGGAGGCGCTGACCAGGGGCGCGCGCGGCAACGCCAACCTGCTCGCGCTGTCGGTCGACGCCGCGCGCGCGAAGGCGACGGTTGGCGAGATCAGCCTGGCGCTGGAGCGCGCGTTCGGGCGCCACGAGGCGGAGATCCGGCTGCTGCACGACGTCTACGTGAAGGAGGCCGGGCCGGACGCGAAGATCGCCCGCGCCAAGGCAATGGTCGAGGCGTTCAAGGCCGCCGACGGCCGCGCGCCGTCGATGCTGATCGCCAAGCTGGGGCAGGACGGCCACGACCGTGGCCAGAAGGTGATCGCCACCGGCTTTGCCGACCTGGGCTTCGACGTCGATGTCGGCGTGCTGTTCGCGACGCCGGAGGAAGCGGCGGCGGAGGCGGCGAGGAAGAACGCCCATGCCGTCGGCGTGAGCTCGCTCGCCGCCGGGCATCTGACCCTGGTGCCGGACTTGAAGGCGGCGCTGGAGGCGGAGGGGCGGGCCGACATCATGATGGTGGTCGGCGGCGTGATTCCCGACGAGGACATCGCGGCGCTGGAGGCCGAGGGGGTCGCCTGCGTCTTCCAGCCGGGCACGGTCATCGCCGAGGCCGCGATCGACGTGCTCGACGCCCTGAACAAGCGCCTGGGGTACGCACAGTAGCCGCCGCGAGCGGTCAGCGGAGCCGCTTGTAGTAGATCAGCGTGCCGGTCTCGCCGCCGGAGGGCTTGAGCGCAAAGCCCGGGATGCAGCCCGCGCGCACGTAGCCGAGCCGCTCGTAGAAAACCGCTGCGCCGTCCTCCTCGGCAGTGTCGAGCGTCAGCAGCGTGCGGCCGCGCGAGAGCGCGATGCGCTCGGCTTGCGCCATCAGCGCGCCGGCGACGCCCCGGCCGCGATGCGCGGGCGAGGTCATCAGCTTGGCGATCTCGGCCCGATGCGGCTGGTTCGGCCAGGGCGCGAAGAGGAGCGTGACCGTGGCGATGAGCCGCCCCTCGCACCTCGCGCCCAGAAAGACCCGCTCGTCGCGGGCGCCGGCCGCCAGCGAGCGCCGCCAGAATCCCTTGGCGTCCGATGCGGCCAGCGGGTGCATGAATCCGACCGAGCCACCGGCGGCGACGGTCGAGACCAGCAAGGCCGCCAGCTCGGCTAGGATGCCCGGGTCCCCGGCCGTGAGCGCCGCGATCTCGATCGGCTCTGAGGCGGCCGCGTTCACGCCCGCGCGATCGCGACGAGGTAGGTGCACGGCTCCCGCGCCTCGTTGGAAAAGACGGTGTCGGCGGGCGGCCCAAAGGCTAGGCAGTCGCCGGCGGCGAGCTCGCGGCGCTGGCCGCCCTCGTCGATCACCAGCCGGCCGGCGATCACCCAGACGACCTGGCGGATGCGCGCGTAGGACGCGGCGGGCAGGCCGACCCGCGCGCCGGCGGGCAGGTCGATGGCGACCAGCTCGAGCGGATGGTCCGCTTGCTGGAACAGCTGGCGGCGGATGTAGCCGGTCGCCGGGTCGCGCCAGAGAGGCTGGTCGGCGGCGCGGACGAGCGGTCCTTGCGAAGCTTCGGCGCGGGCCAGGAGGCCCGCGAGCGTGAGATCGAACGCCGACGCGAGCCGCACCAGGGTGACCGCGGTCGGGCTGGCCTCCCGCCGCTCGATCTTGCTGATCGTCGCCTTCGAGACGCCGGAGCGCTCGGCGGCGTCGGCCAGGCTCCAGCCGCGCGCTTCGCGCTCCAGCCGAACCCGCTCGGCGATCCCAGCCTCAGTCTCGTCCTCTATGAGAGACATCCATCTCTTTTAATGGACGATGGCGAGAAAAGCAACGCTTGCAACGCGTTGGCGTCAGGCGGGGGCAAGCGCCTTCGCTTCGCCCTCGAACACCGGGGCGTCCTCCGCCGGGAGGGCCG
>DATGIN010000016.1:0-9374 GCA_035295705.1 Caulobacteraceae bacterium | reverse complement strand
CAGCTGCGGACGGCTCCAGATCTCGCCGAACGCCCAGCGGTAGGCGGTGACGCCGACCGCGCCATAGCGCGCCTGCATCCGCGCAAGGCCGCCCGCCGGCTCGATCTCGCCCGGCGCGCCGGCGATGGTGCGAAGGACATCGGCCGCGTCGCGGTCGCGCTCGGCATCCGACTTCTGGGCGGCAGGCTCGCGAGCCGGCAGCTCGTTGGCGCCAGCCGCCGCGCGCAATCCCGCATCGACCCGGCGGCTCGCGGCCATCGCCGCGGGGAAGCCGGCGTAGGCGGCCACATGCAGCAGGATCTCCTCGATCTCCGTCGCCTCGAGGCCGTGGCGGAGTCCGATCTGCGTGTGCAGCTCGAGCTCGTCCTCGCGCGCCTGCGCCGCCAGCGCGGAGATGACCGCCAGCGACCGGTCGCGCCGGGAAAGCTCGGGCCGCGACCACATCGCGCCAACCACATCGAAGGCCATCGAGCCCAGCGCGCCCTGCCGCCTGGCCAGCGACGCCGCCACCCGCCCGGGCTCGGCGCTCGGAACGAAACGCTGGAAGGACTCGCTCGCCGCCGCGTGGCGCTCGGCGTAGCTCTCGGAATCCGCCATCTCGCCTGCCTTTCTCGGCTACTTGCCGACGAAGACGGGCTTGCGCTTTTCGAAGAACGCCTGGCGCGCCTCCTTGGCGTCCTCGCTCGCGAACGCCATGCGGATGTTGCCGACCTCGTAGCGCAGCTGTTGCTCCATGTCGGTGGTCTCCAGCGACTTGACCATGCCGCGCTTGAGCAGGCGCAGCGTGATCGGCGACCACTCGCAAAGCTGCGCGCAATACTCGGCGAGACGCTCCGCGAACCTGTCGTCGTCGACCGCCTCGCCCGCCATCCCGAGCGCCACGGCCTCGTCGCCATTGGCGGTGCGGTTCTCCATCATGAACCGCATGGCGCGCTCGTAGCCCATGGCCTGCGGCAACGTGATGGTCAGCCCGGCGTCCGGCGAGCCTCCGATGCGGGTGTAGCCCGCCATCAGGCGGGCGCTTCTGGCGACCAGCCGCACATCCGTCGCCATCGCGAGGCCAAGACCCGCGCCGACCGCGACCCCGTTGACGCCGCCGACGACCGGCTTGTCGCAGCGCTTGCGGATCGCGAGCAGGAATTGGCCGACCCACGAGATGTCGTCGAGCTGGGCGGACTGTGGGGTATACGGATGATACCGTTCGGCGCCCGCAAGATCGAGCCCCGCGCAGAACGCATCGCCGGTCCCGGTGATGGCGACGACCCAGACGTCGTCGGCTTTCGCGGCCGCCTCCACGGCCTCGATCACGCCCCAGGCGAGCGCGTTGGAAAGCGCGTTCTTCTTCTCCGGCCGGTTCAGGGTGATCGTCCTGACGTGGCCGGCGTCTTCGATCTTCACCAGATCGGTCATGGCTCGCGGCTCCTTGGCTCCGTTCCGGCAGGCTCCTAGCAGTCTTTCGAGCTTGGCCGAAACCGGCCCCGCTATGTCGCGCGCGGCGGCCTTCGGGTAGAAGCCTGACCCGCCATGTCGCACAACAGCTTCGGCCACCTCTTCCGCGTCACCACCTGGGGCGAGAGCCACGGGCCGGCGCTGGGCTGCGTGGTCGACGGCTGTCCGCCCGGCCTGCCGCTGACCGAAGCCGACGTGCAGGTCTGGCTCGACAAGCGAAGGCCCGGGCAGGGCAAGTTCGTCACCCGGCGCAGCGAGCCGGACGCGGTGAAGATCCTGTCAGGCGTCTTCGAGGACGAGCGCACGGGCGGCCAGGTCACCACCGGCACGCCGATCTCGATGCTGATCGACAACGTCGACCAGCGCAGCCGCGACTATGCGGATATCGCCCAACGCTTTCGCCCCGGGCACGCGGACTACACCTACTTCGCCAAATACGGCGTGCGCGACTATCGCGGCGGCGGGCGTCAGTCGGCGCGGGAGACGGCGGCCCGCGTCGCGGCCGGCGCGGTCGCGCCCAAGGTGCTGGGCGAGGGCGTTGTGGTGCGCGGCGCGCTCGTACAGATCGGCGCGCTGGCCGTCGATCGCAGCCGCTGGGACTGGGAGGAGGTCCAGCGCAACCCCTTCTGGTCGCCCGACGCCGAGATGGTCGGCCGCTGGGAGGAGCATCTGGAGGCGATCCGCAAGGCGGGCTCGTCGACCGGCGCCGTTGTCGCAGTGGAGGCCACCGGCGTTCCCGCCGGGTGGGGCGCGCCGATCTACGGCAAGCTCGACGCCGAGATCGCCGCCGCGATGATGTCGATCAACGCCTCCAAGGGGGTCGAGATCGGCGCCGGCTTCGCGGCCGCCGCGCTGACCGGCGAGGAGAACGCCGACGAGATGCGGATGGGCAATGACGGCGCGCCCGTCTTCCTTTCCAACAAGGCCGGCGGCATCCTGGGCGGAATCTCGACAGGGGCTTCGATCGTGGCGCGCGTCGCGTTCAAGCCGACGTCGTCGATCCTCACGCCCCGCCGGTCGATCGACGAGAGCGGCGCCGAGGTCGAAATCCGCACGCCCGGCCGGCACGACCCCTGCGTCGGCATCCGCGCCACGCCGGTCGTCGAGGCGATGCTCGCCTGCGTCCTGGCCGACGCCATGCTGCGCCAGCGAGGGCAGACCGGGCGCATCGATCCCGTTCCGATCGGCGGCCGCTAGCGCCTCGAGCAGCGCCCCGCAAAACGCCGCTGCTGCGTCGGCAGCGTCACCTTGTCCGTTGACCGGGCGCCGCTCGCTTCGTTATGGCCGAGCCATGTCCGTAGCTTAGGCTCGAGCGGCGTCGCTGGAGCTCGCCGTCGTTGAACCTCTATCGATGGGCCGGCCTTGCGCTTCGAACTCCTGAAGATCCTGCTGGTGGACGACAACCACCACATGCGCGTCCTGCTCAGCGAGATCCTCCGCGCGATCGGCGTCAGGCACGTGTTCGAGGCCAACGACGGCGCCGAGGCGCTGCAGATCATGCGCACGCACCAGATCGACATCATCATGACGGATCTGGCGATGCAGCCGCTCGACGGGATCGATTTCGTGCGGCTGTTGCGCAACTCGCCGGACAGCCCCAATCCCATGGCGCCGGTGATCATGATCACCGGCCACTCCACCCAGCGCCGGGTCACCGAGGCGCGCGACGTGGGCGTGAACGAGTTCCTGTCCAAGCCGGTGACCGCCAGGGGCGTGCTCGAGCGGATCGCGCAGGTCGTGGACAGCCCGCGGCCCTTCGTTCGGACCGCGACGTACTTCGGCCCCGATCGCCGGCGTCGCGCCGATCCGAGCTATTCGGGACCACGCCGCCGCTCGTCGGACAAGGGCGAGGCGGCGCCGGAGCAGGACTAAGCGGCCGTTCCGGTCACGGAATGCCGATGTACTTGTGGGTCTGCAGGCTGAGGCGCCACCGCGGGTGGGCGAGGCAATAGGCGATCGCGGCGCTGGTATTGGCGTCGCGGTCCGGCCCGTCCATCGGCTGGAGCGAGAAGCGGGCGAAGGCGAGACCCTCAAATCGCTCCGGATCCACGCCAGCCTGCGGATACACCAGCTTGAGCTCGTCGCCCGAGGTTTGCGCGAGCGGCGCGTCGGCCTTGGGGCTGACACAGATCCAGTCGAGGCCCTCCGGAGCGGCCAGCGTGCCGTTGGTCTCGATGGCCACCTCGAAGCCGGCGGCGTGGAAGGCGTCCACGAGCGGCTGGTCCAGCTGCAGCAGAGGCTCGCCCCCCGTGCAGACGACCAGCCTTTCGTCGTCGTCGCTCGCCCAGCGCGATGCGACCGCGCCGGCCAGATCGGCGGCGGTCTCGAACCGGCCGCCGCCCTCGCCGTCCATGCCGACGAAGTCGGTGTCGCAGAAGCTGCAAACGGCCGTGGCGCGATCCTCCTCGCGCCCGCTCCAGAGGTTGCAGCCGGCGAAGCGGCAGAAGACGGCCGCGCGACCGGCCTGGCCGCCTTCGCCCTGCAGGGTCAGATAGATCTCCTTGACCGCGTAGCTCACGCCGCGACCTCGGGTCGCCCGGCCGCGACCCAGGCCTCCCAGCCGCCGGCGCGCAGCTCGCAGGCCGGGCAAGTCCCGCAGCCCGCCCCCCAGGGCCGCGGCTCGCGGCTGTTGAGGTAGCAGGTGTGGCTCTTCGCCCGCACCAGCTCGACCAGCGCCTCGCCGCCGAGCGCCTTGGCCAGCGCCCAGGTGTCTGCCTTGGTGAGGCGCATCAAGGGCGTCTCGATCGGGAACGGACGCCCGATTCCGAGGCCGAGCGCCGCTTGCATCGCGTCCAGCGCCTCCCGCCTGCAGTCCGGGTACCCCGAGTAGTCGGTCTCGCACATGCCGCCGACCAGCGCCTCGAGCCCCAGCCGGTCGGCCAGCGCCGCCGCGTAGACCAGGAAGGCGAGGTTGCGGCCCGGTACGAACGTCGAGGGCAGCCCGCGCGGGGTGACTTCGATCGCGCGCGGAGCGGTCAGCGCCGAGTCCCCGATCGCGCCGAACGAGCGCAGGTCCAGCCGATGGTCGTCTCCGAGCCGCTCGGCCCAGGCGGGGAAGGATCTGCTGATCGCCGCGCGGATGGCGTCACGGGCCCTCAGCTCGGCCGTATGGCGCTGGCCGTAGTCGAAACCGACCGTCTCGACCCGCGTATGGCGCGCAAGCGCCCAGGCCAGGCTGACGGCCGAGTCTTGCCCGCCGGAGAACAGGACGAGAGCCGAATTCGCGATGATCGAGTCGCCGGACATGCTGTGGAAACGCCCCTCGAGACGAGCGCGATGAGCGTCCGGTCCAGGCTAGCTTTCGGCAGCGAGCTCACAAAGCCGAAAGTGCGGGCGATCCGGCAGAGTCTTAAGCAAGATGTCGGCGAATAACGACGTTCCGCGAGCGGCGCATTCACAGTGCTTGCGAAGAGGATCGCGCGTTATCCGCGCCTTGCTGCCCGAACAGGCGGCGCCTTAACCAGTTTGCAAGCGAAAATTGTGCAAGTTGGTTCACCAACTGGCTCACGCGTGGATGTCCGACCTCACCGGCCTGATCGAGTACGTTCATCCGATCGACCCGACCAGCCTTTGCGGGACGGCGCTGGATCGCTTTCTGGACACCCCCGGATGCGACCTCTTCGCCGTCGTCCGCCAGGGCCAGCCGGTCGGCGTCGTCGCGCGCGGCGCGATCCGCCCGCAGATGGCCGGCTTGCGGGTATCCGACCTGATGGCCCCGGCGCTCACCATCGGCGAGGACGCGACGCTGGACGAGGCTTGCGCGCTGGCGCTGGCGCACCCGGAACCCACGGCCGGCCTGGTCGTCGTCGACCGCGGACGCTACCGGGGCGTGATCTCGATGCGCGCCATCCTGCGCCGCCGCGGCGACGACGAAAGCGCCTGGGCGATGAACCGCCGCTTCGTCGAAATGCTGAACCATGAGCTCCGCACGCCGATGAACGGGGTTGTGGCCGTCGCCGATCTCTTGCAGCGCCAGCCGCTGACGGCAGACGCAAAAGCGTTCGTCCGCACGATCATCGAGTCGAGCCAAGCTACGCTTCGTACGCTGAACGATGCTCTGGAGCTGTCGCGGGCGGAGGCGGGCGAGCTGGTGCTCGATCTGCAGCCCGTCGCTCTGCGTGAGCTCATGGACAGTCTGCAGACCGCCTGGCAAGCGCGGGCGGCGCGCGACGGCGTGACGCTGCTGGTCGGCTACGATGGTCCGCCGGATCTCTCGGCGCTCGCCGATCCGGCGCGGATGCAACAGCTGTTCGACGTGCTGGTCGAGACCGCGCTCTCGCTCAACCGGCAAGGCGCGATCGAGGTGAGCCTGGCGGCGGAAGTGGTCCGCGACGCCGTGACCCTGACCGGACGGGTGTGCGACACCGGAGGCGGTCTTTCGAGCGAGGCCGTGGCCAAGGCGCTCGCCGGCGATGCGGACGCCGCGGACGCGAGCGACCTGCAGGCCAAACTCGCCCTTTCGCTCTGCCGCCGCCTGGTCGAGCGGATGAGCGGCGAGATTCGCGCCGAGCCGAACCCGGGAGCGGGCGTCACCGTCGTCTTTACGATCACGGCGCAGCCGGTCGCCGCTGCGCCGGCGTCGGACGAGAACGCGGTGCTGAAGCGCCCCGCGCACGTGCTCGTCGTCGACGACAACGCCACCAACCGCATGGTCGCCGAGGCGCTGTGCGAGATGTTCGAATGCACGTGCGAGTGCGTCGAGGATGGCGCGCAGGCGCTCGAAGCTGCGCGCACCGGCCGTTTCGACCTGATCCTGATGGATATCCGCATGCCGCGGATGGACGGCGTCGAGGCCACGCGCGCCATCCGCGCGCTCGGCGGCCAGGCCGGGGCGGTCCCCATCATAGCGCTCACCGCCAACGCCGACCCCGAGGATGCGCAGTCCTACGTCGCGCACGGCATGCAGTGCGTGGTCGAGAAGCCGATCAAGCCGGAGAAGCTGCTCCTGGCCATGAACGCGGCGCTGCCAGACACGCTGGGCCGCGCCGCGGCCTAGCGACGATCAAGCCGCCAGCGCCGCGGCCGGCGCCTTGCCGAGGATCATGTCGGCCGCCTTTTCGCCGATCATGATGGTCGGAGCGTTGGTGTTGCCCGACACCAGCCTCGGCATGATCGAGGCGTCGACCACCCGCAGGCCCTCGAGCCCATGCACCTTCAGCTGCGGGTCGACCACAGCGTTCGGACCATGCCCCATCGCGCAGGTGCCGACCGGATGATAGATCGTCGTGCCGGCCATGCGCGCGAACGCCAGCAGCTCGTCGTCGGACTGCACGTCGGCGCCGGGCAGGATCTCGTGGTCGATCCACTTCGCCAGCGACGGCTGCGCGGCGAACTTGCGCCCCCACTTCAGCGAGGCGACCACGACCTGCTGGTCGATCGGATCGGCGAGGTAGTTGGGCGCGATCGAGGGATAGGCGTTCGGGTCGGCGGATAAGATGCGGATCGAGCCGCGGCTCTCCGGGCGAACCTGGCAAGGCGCGATGGTCAGGCCCGGCTGGCCCTCCAGCACCATCTTCTGCTCGGCGAGCAGCTTCTCGGTGTCCATGGTCGCCGGCAGGATGTGGAACTGGATATCGGGCCCGGCCAGCTCGGCCCGCGACTTGCAGAATACCGCGATGTGCGCGGCCGACAGCGTCAGCAGGCCCTTGCGCTGGAAGAGGTACCTCAGCGTCTCGCCGACGAAGCGGCCGCCGCGAGTGAGCTCGTTCACCGAGACCGTTCCGGGCTTCAGCCGGTAGGTCGTTGCGATGACATAGTGGTCTTGCAGGTTCTCCCCGACGCCCGGGAGGTCGGCCACGACGTCGATGCCATGCGCTTTCAGGAGCGCCGCCGGGCCCACGCCCGACAGCTGCAGCAGTTGCGGCGAGTTCACCGCCCCGCCGGCCAGGATCACTTCGCGGTTGGCCCTCGCGACCTTCGTCTCGCCCCCTTGGCGAAACTCCACGCCGACGGCGCGCTTGCCGTCGAAGAGCACACGTGAGGCGAGCGCGTTGGTCTCCACCCGCAGGTTCGGGCGGTTCATCGCCGGATGCAGGTAGGCGACCGCGGCCGAGCAGCGCTGGCCGTTCCTCACGGTCAGCTGATAGTAGCAGACGCCCTCCTGCTCCTCGCCGTTGATATCGTCGTTGCGGGGCACGCCGGCTTCGACAACCGCCTCGACGACGTCGTCCGACACCTCGTGGCGCTGCGTCACGTCGGAGACGTTCAGCGGCCCCCCGGTCCCGTGCAGGTCGCCGGCGCCGGCCCGCTCCTGGTTTTGCGCGCGGACGAAGTACGGCCTGACGTCGTCCCAGCCCCAGCCTTCGCAGCCGACCTGGCGCCAGCCGTCGTAGTCGGCGTGCTGGCCGCGCACATAGAGGAGGCCGTTGATGGAAGACGAGCCGCCGAGCACCTTGCCGCGCGGCCACACGTGCGATCGCCCGCCGGTGCCTGGATCGGGCTCCGTCGCGTAGAGCCAGTTCACCTTCGGGTCCTTCAGCGTTTGCGAATAGCCGACCGGGACGTGGATCATCAGGTTGGAGAAGAATTGGCCGAGGTTCTTCGTCGGCCGGTCGTCGCCGCCGGCCTCGAGCAGGATGACGCTGGAACGTCCGTCGGCGCTCAGCCGGTTGGCCAGCACGCACCCTGCCGAGCCAGCGCCCACGATCACATAGTCGGCCGAAATCGCTTCACTCATCACCGCCTCCACGCCGCTGATCGGCGCTCAGGTTATGGCGTGGCGGGCGCGTGCGGGTAAAGTGCGCGGCCAGGGCGCCGGACAAGCGGGCGCTTGGAGGAGCGAGTCTCGATGTACATCGCCATGAACCGGTTTCGGGTGGCGCTCGGTCAGGAGAAGGCCTTCGAGGCGGTGTGGCTCGGCCGCGACACGCATCTTGCCGGCGTCCCGGGTTTCGTCGCCTTTCACCTGCTCCGCGGTCCGACCAGCGACGACCACACGCTCTTCTCGTCCCACACGACCTGGGGGTCGCGCGCCGAGTTCGAAGCCTGGACCCGCTCCGAGGCGTTCCGCGCCGCCCACGGCGGGGCGGGCGACCATCGGTCTCTCTATCTCGGCCACCCGCAGTTCGAGGGGTTTGAGGTGATCCAGGAGGTCCTGCCTGCCTCCGAGCGCGCGCCGGCTTGACGCAGACCCGAGGCGGCCGGCTCGGCCCCGTCCTGCCGCTCGCCGCGACGCTCGCGGCGATGGCGTCCTTCCAGTTTGGAGCCTCGCTGGCGGCCAAGGGCCTGTTCCCGGCCGTGGGCCCGCAAGGCGCCGCGGCGCTGCGCCTGTCGCTCGGCGCGCTGATGCTGCTGGCGATCTTCCGCCCGTGGCGCGGGTGGCGGAAGGGCGCGTCCCCGCTGCCGCTGGTGGGCCTCGGCGTTTCGATGGGCGCCACCATCGTGCTCTTCTACCTGGCGCTCAGCCGCGTGCCGCAGGGCATCGCCATCGCGCTGCAGTTCCTTGGACCCCTCGCGGTGGCGATCTTCGGCTCGCGCCGGCCCAGCGACCTCGTCTGGGCTCTGCTCGCCGCCGGCGGCGTCTGGCTGATGGTCGGCGCGCCGGCCGCCGGCCACGCGATCGATCCACTCGGCGTCGCTTTCGCGCTCGGGGCGGCGATCGGCTGGGGAAACTACATCGTCGTTGGGCGCAAGGCGGCCGCCTTCGGGCCCGCGACGGCCTCCGTGGCGGTGAGCGTCGCTGCGATCGTCGCCGTCCCGATCGGGCTCTGGCGGGCGGGCTGGTCGCTCTTCACCCCCAGCCTGTTGCCGGTCGCGCTCGCCGTTGCATTGCTCGCCGCGGCGCTGCCCTTCTCGCTCGAGCTCTACGCGCTCCGGCGGCTGCCGGCCCGCACGTTCGCGATCTTCACCAGCCTCGAGCCGGCGCTCGGCGTGCTGGCGGGCTTCGCCATGCTCGGGCAGCGACTGTCGCTCTTCCAGCTGGCGGG